>JAAYSY010000135.1 GCA_012518235.1 Bacteroidales bacterium | reverse complement strand
AACCATCTGGTAAGATAAAGCGTACTAAAGGGTCCCAACTCATAACGGAAGTATTTATATATTTTATTACAAATATATATCTTTTCAATCTTTTTTATACTTTCCCCACAACTTTTCGGTATGATCCATAAAGAAGGCACCTCATATTTACTCAAAGCCAAACATGTAGTTGCCATCAGTTCATTTGGTAGATACTGACCTTGCCCAAAAGCCAATTTTAATGTTGGTGAAATAGCATGTATCCCAGTAATTAATGAATGAGAGTAAATTCTTCCACTAGATGTTGGTAGAACACCATGAAAATTATTCAGGGCTAAATCAAAAAACAACAAATCTAATACTAATCCTGCTCTTTTTCTTATTAATTCATTTTCAGAAAAATCATATAAGTTTGTAAGTATCATTATGTCCACCTCATAATATGTAGACAACCACTCACTAAAACCAAACCGAAAACGATATTCCAACCAAGGTTCTAAACGCTCAATAGCATGTTCAATATGTTCCTTACCTGTCATACCACTACTAAATTTTCTATCTTTATAAAGTTGACCAGCTAAAAGTTCAGCCGTATGATATAAAGCCTGATGATTTTCAGTATGATAACACCTATAAGTTGTATCACGCCGTGCATCATCCCACCAATATTTAAAATCTAAAATACACTCTTCAACTTCTTTTTTAATACATTCATCAAAGATTGCTTTTTCCTTATTCATATAGGAAAGACGTAATAAACCATTCATTGTAAAATCATTACAATCGGTATTACTATATATAATATTTAAAGACTTTCTAATAGAATCAACATTTAGTCTTTGTCCTAAAGCTGCTCTTGCTATCTGTGGAAAAATATGCTGTAAAGACTTATCCCCATTCTCTGCATATTTAGCTGCATATTGTAAATAGTTTTGTTTTCTATCCTTATAAGATCCCTCAGGATGTACATTAAAAATATCAGGTGATGAAACCTTAAGATTAGTAATTCCTTTACAGGAAAACACACAAAAAGCCCCTAAAAAAAAGATAGTCAATTTATTAAAAAAATTCATCATTTTATTTATTCTTTTATTTTCACCAAACATTACTTTTCAATTAAAGCTGTTGCACACCATAACATAGCAGCCTGCCCATGAAAATCTCCCACCAATTTTTTTCTATTCAAATAATACTTTTTTGAATCACCAATGTTAGTACCTATACATACATTATGCAGATTACCATCATCATCTAAATAAGAAACAAGCGATTCCCAAGCTTGCCTTACAATAGAAGTGTATTGTTTTTTATCAAGCCATCCATTTTTTAATCCTTCAATTATTGCATAGGTAAACATAGCTGACCCTGATGTTTCTGTCCATGATTGCTGAGGTTCATCTATAAGTTGCCCCCATAAGTATTCATCATTTCTAAATTCTTTTAATGTATTCATCATTTTGAGGTATGCCTTCATAATTCTATCTTTGTAAATATTACTATCAGGAAGATTTTTTAATAACTTTGCCATTCCTACAGCCATCCAACCATTACCCCTAGCCCAATAAAAAGGAGCTGATGAAGCATGATAAAAAAGACCATTATCTTGTTGAATAGAATCAAGATAAACGGTCATTTCATAAGCAGCTCTTTCTATGTATTTTTTATTGCCTGATGCTAAATAAGCTTGACTTTGTATAGCTGTAATCATATACATATCATCAATCCAAAAACGTGTCTGCCAAGATAATCCCTTATTAAGCCATTTATTATTACTTATGCTATCTTTACTTGACGATTTTGGCAACTCCCATTGTCGATCTGCAAAATCAATTCCCATATGATAATAAACCTCATTTCTAGTTTGCATATATAACTGTAGAGGAATAATGCCAAAAACGGTATTATCCACATGATTTGGTACTTGCATCAACTCTTTTCTTTTACCAACTAAAGGAAAGAACCGCTTTTCAAACATGTTTTCCATTTTCTTATTTTTTGAAGCTTTAGAAAACTTAAGTGCTCCAAACCAAGTACAAGTTTCAGGATAAACAATAAAAGGAGGTGGCCCTGGAATTTCATCAAAATGTCTATATTCACTAGACAAATAATTCTCAACTAATTTTTCACCTACATTTTTTGGATTCAACTTTTTACTCTTAAATTTAAGGTTTTGTGCATTCATAGCATTCGAAATAAACAGTAACCCAATTACTAAAAAAACTATGTTTCTCATATTCTATTATTATTAATTATTGCACACAAAGTTACGATTTACCACAAAAAAAATAGGTCTTAAATTAAGACCTATAAGTTCACATTCTTGACATGTATGTTGTAAACATCATATTATTCTTGATAATAAACCCGCTTCACTCTTTTTGAAACATTTGATAAAATCTCATAAGGAATAGTATTCAAAGAATCCGATAAAATTGTAATGGGTAACTCTCCACCAAAAATAATTACACTATCTCCTTCTTTACATTTGATATCTGTAACATCTATCATACAAACATCCATACAAATATTTCCTACGTACGGAGCTTTTTTTCCATTAACTAAACAATACCCTATACCATTTCCTAATCCTCTGCTTATACCATCAGCATACCCAATAGGAATAGCTGCTATTTTTGATTTTCTTGTTATCTTTCCTTTTCTAGAGTATCCAATAGTATCTCCCTCCTTAACTTCACGTATTTGAAGAATCGTTGTTTTTAATGTACTTACATTGTGTAATATGGAGTTATCTATGGGGTTTACACCATATAAACCAATACCTAATCGAACCATATCAAATTGAGCTTCAGGGAACCGCTCAATAGCAGCTGAATTACATATGTGCTTCAATATCTTATGAGAAAAGTTTTTTTGAAGCTGAGCAGCAGCCTCATTAAATACATTTATTTGATTTTGAGTAAAGTCATCAAATTCTTTTGAGTCGCTCCCCACAAAATGAGAGAATACTGAACGTGGAATAACAGCATCTTGAGTTTTTAAGAATTCTACTAGCCTAGATATATCCGAAGGAGCAAAACCCAAACGATGCATACCTGTATCAATTTTTATATGAATAGGGAAATTAGTAACTCCTTCTTTCTTTGCAGCTTTTATTAAAGCCTCTAATAAGTGGAAGCTATAAACCTCTGGCTCTAAAGCATAATTAAACATAGTCTTAAATGAAGAAAACTCAGGGTTCATAATTATAATTGGAGAGGTGATTCCTACTTTTCTAAGTTCATAACCTTCATCAGCCACTGCTACAGCTAAATAATCTACACGATGTTCTTGTAGCGTTTTTGCTATTTCATACGATCCTGCTCCATAAGCAGAAGCCTTTATCATACAAATAACTTTTGTTGTCGATTGTAGCATACCTCGATAAAAGTTTAGATTATCTATCATAGCTTTAAGGTCAACCTCTAAAATAGTTTCATGCACTTGCTCTTCTAAAAGATCAGAAATCAAATCAAAGCGAAATTTACGTGCCCCCTTAATTAAAACAGCTTCATGTTGAAAGGTTGTTTGTTCATCTTCAATAGCTTCTAACAACGATAAAGTATCTGGATAAAATTCTTTTTCGATTAGAAAACGAGCTTCGGAAGATGAAATTTTAGGTCCTACACCTATAATTCGGTCTATTTTTCTACTTTTAACTAAATGAGAAACTCGATGATATAAAGCTGATGTATTTTGACCTGTGTCTAAAATATCAGATAAAACCAAAGTGCGTTTTAACCCTTTCATCTGAGATCGTCTATATAAGAAATCAAGCGCAATATCTAATGAGGCTAAGTCTGAATTATAACTATCGTTTATAATTAAACAATCATTTTTTCCTTTTTTCACCTCCATACGCATAGCAACAGGTTCTAAGTGTGCCATTTGTTCAGCTATTTGTTCTGGTGAAATTATTAAATAAAGAGCAACAGCTAAACTATGAAGAGCATTTTCTATAGAAGCTTCATCAACAAAAGGAATTGTAAAAGAGTTTTGCAAACCCAAATAGCTATAATCAATTTCAGTAAAATCATCTTTTTGTTCTACTCTAGAAATATAAAGGGGCTTTTCCATGTCTTTTCTACTCCATGCTATTTCTCGAGTAGATAAAACAGAGTGGGAAACGCACTCTGATACTAGCTCATCATCTCCATTATATATAATCACATCACAATCCTTAAACAAGGAGAGTTTTTCCATACATTTATCCTGTAGTGAATTAAAATTCTTTTGATGAGCTCCACCTATATTAGTTAGGACACCAATTGTCGGCTTTATTATATTATATAATGCCTCCATCTCTCCCATTTGAGATATACCCGCCTCTATAATAGCTACTTCAGATCTTTCCTCCATTTGCCAAACAGAAAGAGGTACACCTATTTGTGAATTATAACTTCGAGGTGAACGAACAACAATTTTACTTGGGGATAATAATTGATGCACCCATTCTTTTACAATTGTCTTACCGTTGCTTCCTGTTATAGCTACCACAGGAATATTAAACTGTAATCTATGCTTCTCCACTAACTTTTGTAAGGCCTTTAAAGGCGATTTAACGATTAAAAAATTAGCATCTGCATAAATATTCTCTGATGTTACTTTATTAATCAGTTCTTTTTCGTCTTGAGCCAAAACAAAGTTGCGAACTCCTCGATGATATAAATCCTCAATGTAACAAGCCCCACTATTTCGCTTAGTAACTAAAGCAAAAAACAGAGTTTCTTCTGGAAAACATAACGATCGACTATCGGTTAACAGCCATTTAATGGAAACTTCACGAGAACCTATTCTATTTGCATTTATTATTTCTGCTATTAAATCAATTGAGTATGACATAATTCTAATTCTTTATTTAATGCTAAATTGGGATACCTTTTTGATAACTTTTCAATTTTATCAATCAGGGTTCTCAAAAAGCACTGATGTTCTTTACTTTCGGGATTAAACGGACGATGACTTAACGCCTTATTTATTTGATTACATTCTTCAATAATAGCTAAAGACTCTGGACTTAAAAATGAACCTGTAAATTTCTCCCATATATATTCTATTGCTAACAAAGAGGGATGACACATATCATCAGAGAAAAAACGATAATCTCTTAACTCATCTAAAACAATTTCATAGGCTGGAAAATAGACAACTTGTTCATTCCATTGTTTTTTCAACTCATGAATAGCTAGTAATAACGTTGATTTACTTAACTGATTTCCTTGCAATCCATCTCGAAGGTGACGAATAGGACTGACAGTAAATATAATTTTCATTGAGGGATTTATCGAAAATAGGTCCACCAATAAGCTATTCCATTCCTTAGTGATTTCTGAAACTGATATTAATCGTCTGTTGAAGTATCGTTCTGGTAACTTATGACAATTGCCAACTACACTAGATGTTTCAATTCCTATTTTATTATTCTGGAGTTTATTGTGATATACCCAAGCTGAACCAAAGGTTACAACTAAATAATCAGATTGATTTATAAAATTATAAGCAGTATTGATTTCTCTGTTAATATGTTCTAGCACCTCTGTTTGAGAAACATTAGAAAATGAGCTATGATGCATAGCACTATGCCATAAACCCTGATGATTAAATAATTGATCTTTACAATACTCTTTCTTTTCAACTATTTCATGTAGTGAAGCTGATATAGAAAGAGGATTATATAATACTCCATAAGGATTAATTAACACATTAAACTTAGTATCATTCAGTTTCCTACCCATATGTTCCACAAAGCAAGAACCAATAAGCAGTAGTGAATGATTATGGTTTATTTTAAGTTGATTTGAATCTATTTTTACTTCTGTTCTAAACCTCATAATTATTTTGGGACATTACACTTAAACAAATATAATAATTAACTTAGATTGACTATGACTTTTATCACATATTAAAATCAAATTTAGTTAACTACCGCTTAAAGAATAAAAGCAATAGTTTAATAAGTCCTTATATTACATTAATAAACAAAAAGTGAGAACAAAAGTCGAATCAAAATTGTATATTAATTCTACAAGACAAAGAATGGAAGGAGCAAAATTAGATTAAAAGTATCTATCATACTATTTCTTTTATTAGCTTTGCATTGATTTACCTATTGTACAAATGGAAGATAAGCCAATATATAAATTATTAGATATAATACACAGCCCTGATGATTTACGCAAGTTAAAAGTGGAACAACTCCCCCAGCTATGCGATGAGTTACGTCAGGATATAATTAATGAGCTTTCATGTAACCCTGGTCACTTTGGAGCTAGTTTAGGTGTTGTAGAACTTACTGTAGCATTACACTATGTTTTTAATACGCCTTATGACAAACTGGTTTGGGACGTAGGCCATCAAGCTTATGGTCATAAAATACTTACAGGACGAAAAGAAGTATTCAACACCAATAGAAAATTAAAAGGCATCCGTCCTTTTCCCTCTCCTGAAGAGAGTGAATACGATACCTTTACCTGTGGTCATGCTTCTAACTCTATATCTGCAGCCCTAGGTATGGCTGTAGCAGCTAAAAAGAAAGGGGAAAAAGATAGACATATTGTTGCTATTATAGGAGATGGATCAATGAGTGGTGGATTAGCGTTTGAAGGATTAAACAACGCATCTTCTACTCCCAATGATTTATTAATAGTCTTAAACGATAATGACATGTCTATTGATCGTAGTGTAGGTGGTATGAAAGAATATCTTTTTAACTTAACAACCACAAACAGCTATAATCAACTACGATATAACGCCTCTAAAGTTTTACATAAAATTGGAGTTCTTAACGACGATAGAAGAAAAGCCCTCATCCGATTTGGAAATAGCTTAAAGTCGATTGCTGCAAAACAGCAAAACATTTTTGAGGGAATGAACATAAGATATTTTGGTCCTATTGATGGTCATGATGTAGAGAATCTAGCTCGTGTCTTTCATGATATTAAAGATATGAAAGGACCTAAAATATTACATCTACACACTATTAAAGGTAAAGGATTTAAACCTGCAGAAAAAGAAGCTACGTTATGGCATGCTCCAGGTATATTTGATCCAGTAACAGGAGAAAGACAAACATCAGACACTAAAGAATTACCCCCTAAATTCCAGGATGTTTTTGGTAATACATTACTAGAACTAGCCCAAGAGAATGAAAGAATATTAGGTATAACACCCGCTATGCCTACAGGGTGTTCTATGAATATATTAATGGATAAAATGCCAGACCGAGCTTTTGATGTGGGTATAGCCGAGGGTCATGCTGTTACTTTCTCAGGAGGTCTTGCTAAAGAAGGGATGCAACCCTTTTGCAATATCTATTCCTCCTTTTTACAACGTGGCTATGATAATGTTATACACGATGTAGCTATTGAAAACTTGCCTGTTGTTTTATGTATTGATAGAGCTGGACTGGTAGGTGAAGATGGACCGACACATCATGGAGTTTTCGACTTAGCATATTT
>JAAYSY010000134.1 GCA_012518235.1 Bacteroidales bacterium | reverse complement strand
TTATAAGCCAAGAGAAGAGGGGAAAGTTGAGGTGTTTGGAAAAATCTTTTTTAATTTCTTTTTTGCTGCAGCTAAATGATGAGATATATTGCTTTTACTAGTGCCAACGCTATCTGCATACTCATTTGCTGGTACTCCGTCAAGATACACTGCTATGAAAGCTTCTGCTTGCTTGTTAGTTAAGTTTTTGCGAAGTAGTTTACAGTAAAATTCATAGTCAGCTTTTCTATCTTGATTTTCTAAATCTGTATAATCGGGGATATAGTCCATATGGTCCGTAAGGTCTTCTTCCTGGTCGTCTTTTCTAAAAGGTTTTTTTGGCATAGTATATCTTCTAAAAACTTTTCTCCAATTATTTAATTCAGGTTTATTAAATATCTCTTCAAATTTTTCTTGAATAAGTTTCTCTTTTTCTTCTCGGCTACTAGGATTACTCTCTATGTCTAAGCTGATCCACAACTGTTCTATTTCCTTTTCGTTCAACTCTAGGGTCTGGTAGTATTTGTTAAATCTGATTTTCAGTTTCATAATTTGACTCCTTTCAGTTTTGAAAAAAGCCAAGTATGAAAATATTAAAAAATAGCCAAATGCTTACAAAACACAAATAGCCGGATGATTACGATTTTATGTTTCGTAAATCATCCGGCTATTTGGTAGCTCACACTTGGCTCCTTTGCTCGGTATGTTATTTTTTAACTTTTATTTGTTTTAATTGTGGTAGTTTTATCTATAATATGTTTTTGTTTTTCCAAGTATACTGTTAGGCTTTATAGCAGATTTTGTACACTGGATTTTTACTACCTTTTTACAATGAGGACATTTTAATTCAATATACATTTTTTCTTTCGGTAAATCTGATACATCGCATGCCCGTTTACTACAAACTGGACATTTTAATTGTTTTGGCATAAGCATTCCTCCACATGATTTATTAAGCTATTATGCTTGTAAGCTTTTTAGCTTACATTATGGTTAAAAAAAATCACATTTATTCTCGCTATGATTTTTTTTATTAAGATATAAGATTTAAATTAACAAGTCTTATACGCATAGCCTCCTTTGAAACCTCAAAATAATCAGACATCTTTTTAATAATTCGATTATTTAAAGTATATTCTGAGTATGGTTCATTAGCTGTATTTTTTAGTGTATCCTTTTTACATTCACTATAAAATTCTCGAATTGTTGGGTAAGGCATCAACAGTGCTGATGAGAAATAATCTGCCTGCCATTCAATCCAATCTTTGGAAGTCTTGTTTTGTCTATTTATAGATTTTTCAACATCTCTATTCAAACACTTAACATATGATTGATTCTGAAAAAGCATTTTGTTTTCTGAGAAAAACAAAGCTTTATGCAATTCCCAATGGCCGAATTCATGGCCACAAGTAAATCTATATCTACCATAATTATTATTATTTTCAGCAAGAGCACTATCAATAATTATTGTCCCACTATTAACACCTATTGAATAAAATTTATTTGAATCTGGATTATATACTTGAAGATGTCCAGTTTCAAATGCTATTAATCCCAGTACGGATCCATCTGAAGATAAATATTGATAATCCAACTCCAGATTATAATACTGTTCTATAATACTTTCTATAGGAACAGGAGCAGCATTATTGATTAAATCAATGTTATATTCTGTTAATATTTTTATCGCTAATTCTTCCAAATCTTTTTTTGAGCGATAAGGCACGATATCATTTTTATTGTTTCTTTTTCTTACAATTTTATATATTAGAATCACTTCCTTTTTAGTTGTTCAATAAATTGCTCCCAATCTTCATCACTAGCATTACTTTTATTCGCAGTTCTTAGAGCAACTTTTACTATATCTTTTTCAATAATATATTCTGGTAAATCTGGTGGTATTTCACCTTTTGTCTCACCAGCTAAATCAAACATTATATTAATTTCGTCTTCTGTTAAAAGCAATATTTTAGAAATATTCTCTAACCGTTCCTTATCGGGGGCATACCTTCTTCCTTTTTCAATATCACTTAGATAAGCTGGTGTTATTTTTAATAATTCAGCCAATTTTCTTATGCTTAAATCTTTTTCTTTACGCTTGAACTCTAAAAAGTCACCAAACGTTTTAAAATTCTTTGACATTATAGCACCTCCTGTGTAAGCTTACATGCTTACATCAAATTCTACTACCACACAGGCATTTTGTCAAGTCTTTAATATATATTACCTTTTACATATAATCACTTATTTTACCTATACCTTCGTTATCGATAATTTCCCCTATACTAGTAAGCCCCTTATTCATTAAAATCTCTATCGCTCTATAAGGTGTTTTAACTTCAGGGTATAAAGATATTATTACATTTCTTAAATATTGATCTGTATCAACGGACCCAATATTCCACTTTGTACCACCAATGTCTCCAATTTTATCTTCTGTTAAATTTGTATCCAAATTATTTTTTATAGCATAAGCCAAGGCAAATTTCGCTATTGTCAACTTATCTTCGAAGTTTCCAGTTTCCTCTAATTTTTCTGCAATTCTAGTAGATTCTAGAGTTAATCCTATATTAACTTTATCTTCTAACATTTTATTTTCCTCCTAAACTTTAGTAATTTGTGTATTAAAGGCAGATATACTTGTTAATATATATTCGTTTATTAAATCACCGCCTAAAGTTCTACGAGCTAACTGTTCGTCAATTTCACCACTATAAACTAACAATATTACTTGCTCAGCCAAAGATGGTAATGCAGATGTAATTTTTCTTTTGTGATCAGGGTCTAATCTCCCAAAAGGTGAATCCATTATTATAGGCCCCTGTAATGGAGCATTTTTATGCAGGGCTCCTATTAAAGATAAAGCTACTATATGTTCATATCCTGCGGACCTTATCTCGACTATCCTCCCAGTTTCATGAACAATTGAAAGTCCATAATGCTCATTTATAGTAAGGTTAGTATACTCTGTTTGATTACTAATCTTGGTAAAAATATCTGATGCATCTTCCTCTACTTTCTGCTTTAACCTTTCCCTGTATAAATCTACACCATTCTCAAATATTTGTTTTATTTTTCCGCTTAAATCTCTTATCTCTTCAGCTTTTATAAGTTCATCATCAGTGGCTTGTTTCTTTAATTTATCTTCTAAATTTTTTATTTCTCCTGTCACCTTTGTGATGATATCAGTGGCACTATCAATACCATTTTTTGTATTATTAATCTTCTCTAAACATTTTGCATAATCACCACTTACCGTTTCAGCTCTCGATGTATCTCCTAATTTATTTAAGCTTTTATTTATGTCACTTAATCGTTGTTCTGCATCACTAATCTCTACAGTTATATCAGAAATAGAATCTTCTATTGATGTAACTTGTTGCTTCAATTCATCAACATTTAATTGTCGTAATTGAGAACGTCTTCCTTGCAACTGGATTAATTTGTTTTTCTCTTCATCAGATAGTCCTTCAAATCCAATATCTGCTTTAGTTTTACTTTTTAATGTTTGGCGTAATGATTCTGATATTTCTTGCTCACATATAGGACACTCACCTTGTTCACAGGCTTTATGTATCTGATCTATAATTTGTTCGGATACAGCATGTTTTGTTTTCTTTTCTTCATAAACATTTATTTCCTCTTCGAGTTTTTCTAAGGCTAGTTTTATCCTGTTGTTAAGCATGCCTTGCCATGCATTTTTGGTTAACATTTTAATTTCAGCTTTTTTCGAAGATAGCGCTTCTTTTTTTCGACTTTCTATATCTTCTTGTATTCTTTTTTCATTCAATAATTCTCTAGCTCTATCAGTTTGTTTCATTTCTTCTTCTAAATTTGCTTTTTCAACATTCAGTTCTTTTAAAGTAGTTTTTAATGTTTCTAACTCTTCTTCGTGTGTTTTTAACTCTGATTGTTTATCTACAAGTAAATTGCCTAATAATTGAGTATCATTATTTTTTTGTGCAACTTTAGATAACCTAGCACTAAATTCTTTTTCTGCTGTGGTTATATCTGCAAGACCATTTGTAAGTACTGGAACACCTAATATTCTCTCAATAGCATCCTTGATTTTGATTCCTATAGAACTTTCTTCCGAAAGTAAATCTTCATATTCCTGTAATAATTCACCATCAAACAAAAAGAATCTAGATACTTGTTCAGGCATTATTGAGTTTAAAACATGTTTCCTTTCATCTTGTGATAAAATTGTTCCTTCTTTTTTAAGAAAAATATCCTCTTTATAGTCATTATCTTTTTCTGGCTGGGAAACTCCTTCTTTTACTGTAAATTGTCTTGTTAAATCATATCGAACACCATCATTGTACATTTTCAAAGTAACCTTAAATCCATACTTCCCTTCATCATAACTTTCCCAATTTGCAATTTGTTTAAGTGAGTGTGATTTGTTACCTCGACCCTGTACTCTTCCAAATAAAGCATATCTAAAAACATTTAATAAGGTTGTTTTTCCCAACCCATTATTTCCCCAGATTATATTAACTCCATTTTTTGATGTAAAGTCTATTTCTTGGATTCCTTTATACGGCCCAAAATTTTCTATAATTAACTCTGAAAAGTGCAGCATCCCACATACCTCCTAAACATTATTGTTTTTATCTACAAGTTGATTTAAGCGTTGTTCCAAAAGTTTTAATGTTTTAGATTGCCCCTCAGAACGATTATCTTGATGCTCATATTCAATATTCAAAATTTCTTCCAAAAGTTCCTTAGGTATTTCTGGGTAATTTTCAAGTCGAATCGTTTCTAGTGCATCAAGAAGTTCTGTTAAGTTACTATTAGTATTCATCTTCAAACCCTCCATCCGTAGCTTCTATAATGTTTATACCAAAATCAATAGCAATATTTTTCAATTTAGTGATACAAGGTGGATTTTCTGCCCACTCACCAAATTGTATAGCTCTAGCTAATTCAGATTCAATAATTGATATTTCTTTGTTTTCTACACCTTCCTCTTCTCCTCTAATAACTGGTGTTACAATAGCATCATGTAAAAAAGCAAAAGGCTTATTTTCTGATTTCCTTAGTATTCTGCCTCGTCTTTGAATAAATTCTCTTGGGTTTTTAGAAGATGC
>JAAYSY010000133.1 GCA_012518235.1 Bacteroidales bacterium | reverse complement strand
GTAGTTAACTTCAAGAATATAGTTTTTTAATACCTCTTTATCACTTTGAGGTAGAGTATAAATGTTATCTAATATATTGTCAATAGTCATAATAGGTTATTTGTAGTTTTTATATAAGCTGGTTACTACAAAACTAATAAAATAGTATGGTGATGTTTGATATTGATTAAAAATAAAAGATATTATCTATCTTACTGCTGATTCAAAAAACAGCTGGTTAATGTATATTTGGGTTGGGTGGATAAGCTTGTAGATAGAAATACTTGTTTTATACTCGTACAGAAAAGAATAATTTGTATTTTTGCATTTATATATAAAAATAGGACGTATGAAACAGGTGCAGATATTAGATAGAGATTTCACTATTTCTATTCCAGCGAATAAAATACAAGAACAAGTAGAGCGTGTAGCTCAGGAGATCAATCGTGATTTAGAAGGGAAAAACCCCATCTTCATGAGTGTATTAAATGGCTCTTTTATGTTTACTGCTGATTTAATGAAGCATATAACTATTCCATGCGAAATATCATTTGTTAAGTTGGCTTCGTATCAAGGAGTAGCATCTACTGGACAAATAAAAGAGGTGATAGGTATTAACGAAGATTTATCTGATCGTACTGTTGTGATTGTAGAAGACATTGTGGATACAGGTCTTACTATGCAACGACTATTAGAGTCGGTTGGTACTCGTATGCCTAAAGAAATTTATATTGCTACCCTGTTACTTAAACCTGATAAACTTCAAGTGGAACTCGATGTGAATTATGTTGCCTTTGAAATTCCTAATGACTTTATTGTTGGATATGGTCTTGACTACGAGGGATATGGAAGGAATTTAGGCGATATATACACTGTGATTGAATAATTTTAGAATATCGTTTTATATAACACATAAACAAATAAGATAACATGTTAAACGTTGTAATTTTTGGTGCTCCTGGTTCGGGTAAAGGAACTCAAAGCGAGCGTATCTCAGAAAAATATGGATTAAATCACATTTCAACAGGTGATGTTTTACGTGCTGAGATTAAAAACAATACAGAGTTAGGAAAAACTGCTAAAGGATATATCGATCAAGGTCAGTTGATTCCTGATGAGTTAATGATAGATATTCTAGCTAGTGTTTTTGATAGTTTCAAAGAGAGTAAAGGAGTTATTTTCGATGGTTTTCCTCGCACTATTGCTCAAGCGGATGCTTTGAAAAAAATGTTAGCCGATAGAAGCCAAAAAGTTTCTATAATGTTAGACCTTAAAGTGCCAGAAGAAGAGTTAATCGATCGTTTGTTGAAACGTGGTTTGGCTACGGGTCGTGCAGATGATAATGAGGAGACAATTCAAAAACGTTTAGTGGTTTATAATACACAAACAGCCCCTTTAATTGATTGGTATAAAGAAGAGAAATTATACCATAAAATTGATGGAGTGGGTTCTATGGAAGAGATTTTTGAAGATATCAGTCAAGCTATAAACTCTGTTAAATAAAGAGTCCTATCCTATACTGTTACTCTTTAATGGAGTGACTGATTATTTTAATTGAATAAAAGATATTAATATTTTAAGTGTACTGAGCTATGCCAATGAATGAATCCAAATCGAATTTTGTTGACTATGTCAAAATCTATTGTCGCTCCGGTCAAGGCGGTGCGGGCTCTCGTAATATGCGACGTGAGAAATACGTTCCTAAAGGAGGTCCTGATGGAGGTGATGGAGGACGTGGAGGTCATATAATTCTTCGAGGAAATCGAAATTATTGGACCTTAGTACATTTAAAATATAATAGACATATTCGAGCTGATCACGGCGAATCGGGTGGTAAAAGTCGAAGCACGGGTAAGAGTGGTGAAGATAAAATTATTGATGTACCCTGTGGTACGGTAGTTAGAAATGAGGAGACTAATGAGCTTCTTTTTGAAATTACTGAGCATGGAGAAGAGCGTGTGTTGTTAGAAGGAGGACGTGGTGGACTAGGAAACTGGCACTTTAGAACTCCTACGCGTCAAGCACCTCGTTTTGCCCAACCTGGGGAGCCGTATAAAGAAATGACTGTAATTTTGGAATTGAAACTGTTAGCCGATGTTGGATTAGTTGGTTTCCCTAATGCAGGTAAATCTACGTTAGTATCAGCCATTTCGGCAGCACGTCCCGAAATAGCAGATTACCCTTTTACTACCTTAGAACCTAATCTAGGTATGGTTGAACACCGTGATGGTCGTTCTTTTGTGGTAGCAGATATTCCAGGTATTATTGAGGGAGCGAGTGAGGGGAGAGGTTTAGGACTTCGCTTTCTACGTCATATTGAACGTAACTCTTTGCTTTTGTTTATGATTCCCGCAGACAGTCAGGATATAAAGAAAGAGTATCGTATTCTTTTAAATGAACTAGAACAATACAATCCTGAAATATTAGATAAACAACGTGTATTAGCTATCACTAAAAGCGATTTGTTAGATGAAGAGTTAATGGAGCTAATTAGAGCCTCTCGCTTACCACAAATCCCTTATGTTTTTATCTCTGCAGTTACAGGGTATGGAATTCAAGAACTTAAAGATCTGTTGTGGACAGAATTGAACAAGGAGAGTAATTTACTTTCGGCTCAAGAAGAACAAGAGGTGAAAGGGGATTTTATTATTACTGAATTACCCAATGATGCCTCTGATAGTAAAATGAGTCCAGAAGAAAGTGAGGAAAACGCGCAAGAAGAAAACAAGGAGGAGTAAATTGCATGATTTCTTTGACACCTGATCATCAATTGTGGGGTTATGAACTTTTTCAACAAGAATCATCGATTACACATTTTGTAACCCATCGTCAAGGAGGTTTTAGTACTAAAAAAGGGTATGAGAGCTTTAATCTTTCACCTTACTGCGGTGATGAGATAGAAGCTGTAGATAGAAATAAAGAACTATTATTTCATCTGTTGCCTAGTAAACCGAAGTGGTTTTTGCAACCTTACCAAACCCATCAAGATCAAATAGGAGTTATTGATTCTGCTTTTTTGTCTTTACCTCAACTAGAACAAAAGAAGTCACTTCAGGGGATAGATGCCCTAATTACAAATGTTCCTGCTTGTTGTATAACGATTGCTACTGCCGACTGTGTGCCTATACTACTCTATGACGTAGAAAATAAAGCCATTGCAGCCATTCATTCGGGATGGAGAGGAGCCTTATTACGTATAGTAGAAAAAGTAGTCCATCGAATGAGAACAGTGTACGGTACAAATCCAGCTCACTTGAGGGTGGCTATAGGTCCATCAATATCACAAGATGCTTTTGAGGTGGGAGTAGAAGTGTATGAAGCCTTTCGGAGAGAGCAATTTAATGTGGACTCTTTTTCGTATTACAAACCACCAACAGAATCAAAAGGTGAGAAGTATCACCTCGATTTATGGAAGTGTATTATACAATCACTATATAAACTGGGAGTCTCTAAGCAGCAAATAGAATTAGCAAATTTATGTACTTATACAGATTATAAATCCTTTTTCTCTGCTAGGAGATTAGGAATACAATCGGGTCGTATAACATCAGGAATTTATCTTCATGATACTTCTTTGTTTAACGATAAATAAACACCAATAAGTCTAACCTATTTACATGACTGAGTTTGATGTAAATATAAACTAAACACATATACTATGTTTACTATAACGGTATCAGATGAGTTAAGAAATGCTTGTCCTGATTTTCGTGGAGCAGCCATCTTGGCATCAGTTGAGAACACAAAAAAGAGTAAAGAGTTGTGGGAGCGAATCGATGCTTTTACTGAAGAACTTAAGGAAAAGCGAACGATTGATGAGGTGAAGCTTCAACCCGCTATTGAAGCCACTCGAGAGGCTTATAAAACATTAGGAAAAGACCCCAATCGTTATCGTCCTTCTTCCGAAGCATTGAGACGTCGTTTATTACGAGATATTCCTTTATACCAAATCTCTACTTTAGTCGATCTTATTAATTTAGTCTCACTTCAATCGGGATATTCTATTGGAGGATTTGATGCAGATTGCATTGTAGGAGATAAAATTGAACTTGGGGTAGGAAAACACAAAGAGCCCTTTGAAGCAATAGGTCGAGGAATCATGAATGTGGAGTTTTTACCTCTCTATCGAGATGCAAAAGGAGGAATAGGGACACCCACAAGCGATCATGAACGTTCTAAACTTAGCCTAAACACTAAACGACTGCTAGTTCTTATCAATTCATATTCAGGAAGCGAAGGATTAAAAGAGGCTGTGGATTTTACTTTAGAACTTCTACGTAGTTATGCCAATTCTGAAAAAGAGTGGATTCACTTTTATCAATAAAAGAAAGAGAACTAAACGTTATTGAATGAGGTATCAAAACAAGACTCAAAATCGTGCTGGATTCTGAGCCTTGTTAATCAATGAAATGTAATTGAAAAGAAAATATTACTAAACGAAAGAGTTGGGAGTAACATCGTTTACTATCGAGTTATTGTCCCAAATTGATATTTTTAGTTCCGTAGTATCCTCATGTTTAAGTTGTTTTAGTACCCAATGAATTATCTCTCTTTTTATTTTTATAAAATAAGCTCAGTAAGGATAATGATATATCAAGGTTTGTTTTTCCATAGTAAAACTTTGCTACATTCGTTAACTGACCGTAGAATAAGAAAAGGTAACTCTGCTGTTGTTTTCTCTTTATTCAAAAAGCTAATCTTCATAATGATTGTTACTAGTTGCTACAAATATAGAATTTTTTAAAGTGGAATCTTTAAATATTTTTTCTGCATTCTTTTAAGTTAAATCACTACTATAGGATGTAATTAAAACTATTAAGGATAAGAAAATGTATTTGAAAGGTTACATCGTTACTAAAACATCTATTTTATTGTTTTTTACCTAAGATAGCATAAAAAAACTATATTTATACACAGGGGAGTGCTAATTTTTAAAGTCTTTTAATATAATCCACATTAAAAAAACTAATTTCTATTCAGTAGCGATTATGCGTTATGACAAGAAAGATAATGAGTTGCAGAACAATATTCGCTACTGTGTGTTTGAAAAATAAGAATAATAAGGGTATATTTTAGTTTCCTAAGAATTATAAAATTATATTTGTATATCCAATTAAAAAATAAAACTATGAATAAAGAAACTATGAATAAGGCAGCCGATAATATTCGTATTTTAGCTGCATCAATGGTTGAGAAGGCAAAGTCAGGACATCCAGGAGGAGCTATGGGAGGAGCTGATTTTATCAATGTACTCTACTCTAAATTTTTAGTCTATGATCCAGAAAACCCTGAATGGGAAGGAAGAGATCGCTTCTATCTTGATCCTGGACATATGTCAACCATGCTTTATTCAGTTTTAGCTTTATCAGGAAAATATACTATAGATGAGTTGAAATCGTTCCGTCAGTGGGGAAGTCCTACACCAGGTCATCCAGAAGTAGATATAGTACGTGGAGTAGAAAACACATCTGGCCCTTTAGGACAAGGTCATACTTTTGCGGTTGGAGCAGCAATAGCTGCAAAATTTTTGAAAGCTCGTTTTGGAAAAGTAATGAATCAAACGATTTATGCTTTTATTTCTGATGGAGGTATTCAAGAAGAAATATCTCAAGGAGCAGGACGTATTGCTGGTCATTTAGGTTTAGATAACCTAATCATGTTTTACGATTCGAATGATATTCAACTCTCTACTACAACAAATGATGTTACCAGTGAAGATGTAGAGATGAAATATAAAGCTTGGCATTGGCACGTTATAACTATAAATGGTAATGACGCAGATGATATTGCTGATGCAATAAGAGAAGCTAAAGAAGTGGATGGTAAACCAACACTTATTATAGGTAAAACTACAATGGGTAAAGGGGCACGTAGAGCTGATGGATCAAGTTATGAAAACACTTTTGAAACCCATGGTTCTCCGCTAGGTGGCGATGCCTATGTAAATACCATTAAAAATTTAGGAGGTGATCCTACTGATCCCTTCAAAATATTTCCAGAGGTACAAGAGTTATACGATGCACGTCAAGAGGAGCTTCGTTTGATTGTAGCTCAACGTAAAGCAGAAAAAGAAGAGTGGGCTAAAGAAAATAAAGAGTTAGCTGAGAAATTAGCATTTTTCTTTTCAAATAAAACTCCTCAGGTAGATTGGGGTGCTATAGAGCAAAAAGCAGATGCTGCAACTCGTAATGCATCAGCTACCGTACTGGGTCACTTAGCTGAGCAAGTAGAGAATATGATTGTCTCTTCAGCAGATTTATCGAACTCCGACAAAACGGATGGGTTCTTAAAGAAAACCAAAGCGTTTGAAAAAGGAGATTTCTCAGGGGCATTTTTACAAGCTGGGGTATCTGAATTAACAATGGCTTGCTTATGTATAGGTATGTCATTGCATGGTGGTGTAATTGCTGCTTGTGCTACTTTCTTTGTGTTTTCTGATTATATGAAACCTGCAATTCGTATGGCAGCATTAATGGAGCAACCTGTGAAGTTTATTTGGACACATGATGCCTTTAGAGTGGGAGAGGATGGACCTACGCATGAGCCTGTAGAGCAAGAAGCTCAAATTCGTTTAATGGAGAAGTTGCAAAATCACAGCGGCAAAAACTCTATGTTAGTCCTCCGTCCAGCTGATGTTGAAGAAACAACAGTAGCTTGGCGTATGGCAATGGAGAACACGGATACTCCTACAGGACTTATTTTCTCTAGACAAAACATTAAAAATCTGCCTGTGGGTAATGATTATTCACAAGTTGAAAAAGGGGCTTATGTAGTAGCTGGATCGGATAACAATCCTGATGTTGTGATGATTGCTTCGGGGTCTGAAGTCTCTACTTTAGTAGCTGGAGCCGATTTATTAAGAAAAGATGGGGTTAAAGTACGTATTGTATCGGCACCATCAGAAGGAGTATTCCGCACTCAACCTAAATCGTATCAAAATGAGGTGATTCCAATGGGAGTAAAACGTTTTGGATTAACGGCAGGTCTTCCTGTAACTCTACTAGGTTTAGTAGGTACCGACGGTATTATTTTTGGTATGGAATCGTTTGGTTTCTCTGCACCTTATCAGGTATTAGATGAGAAACTAGGATTTACTGCTGAAAATGTATATGAACAAGTAAAAGCAATATTAGGCTAAATAAAAAGATTAACCCTAGATAATAAATTACTAATTTAGGGTTAGAATAGTGATTAAATATATTAAAATGAAAACTATAGGAATATGCTCTGATCATGCAGGGTATGAAATCAAGCAATTCGTAAAACTTTGGATAGAGAAAAAAGGATGGGCATACAAAGACTTTGGTGCATTTAGTCAAGAAAGTATGGATTATACTGATGTGGCACATCCTATGGCTGAAGCTATTGAAAAAGGTGAGTTTGAAGTAGGAATTTCTATTTGCGGAAGTGGAAATGGAATCAGTATGACTTTAAACAAGCACGCAGGTATTCGTGCGGCACTCTGTTGGAATAAAGAGATAGCAAAATTAGCAAAGACACATAACAATGCTAATGTATTGTCTCTTCCTGGACGTTTTATCTCTATCAATGAAGCTGAAGAAATGCTAGAAGTATTTTTCTCTTCTGAATTTGAAGGAGGCCGTCATCAAAGAAGAATTGATAAAATTCCTATCGCATAAATTGTATAATTAGAACAGACTAATTATCTTAGTCTTATCAGATAATTATAATCTCCTTTCCTTCTTAGTATTCTTATTTTATAAGCTGCTAGGTCCCCCAGGGAAAGGAGATTTCTTTTTAAATAAGTTATAG
>JAAYSY010000132.1 GCA_012518235.1 Bacteroidales bacterium | reverse complement strand
TGCTCTTTTGCTCTTTTTACTGTGGGATTTGTCTATTTCTTCCTATTTCAGTTAGCTGTTTATAATACAAAAACAATCCCATTAAATGTAACAACAAGTAGCAGGCAAAGCTCTACGGGATTGCAAACCTTAGTAAGTATAAGTGTTTTATTTGCTCCCCTATTATTGCATAGAGGTATAGAACTATTTTTTGAAGAAACAACGAGCCTATGGATTCTTTTAGGTATAGGTCTAAGTTTTATATTAACTTCTAGCCTATGGATAAAAAACATTTATCGACGCTTTATGATGCGTAGATATAAGAATATGGATGAATTTAGAAATACTAGAGAAGGATAATTATGATAACAATAAATAATATAACTAAAAAATTTGGAGATAAAACGGCTCTAAATATTGAATCCTATCAATTAAAAGAAGGCGAAATACTTGGTCTTGTAGGTAATAATGGGGCTGGTAAAACAACACTTTTCAGGTTAATGCTTGATTTATTAGAAGCTGATACTGGTGAGGTATCAATCAACAATATTCTAGTAAACCAAAGTGAACAATGGAAAACTTTTACTGGATCATATATCGATAATTCATTTTTAATAGACTACCTCACGCCTGAAGAATTTTTCTATTTTATTGGAAAAATGTATGGACTCAGTAAAGAAGAGGTTGATGATCGATTACTTCCTTTTGTTCATTTCATGAATGGAGAGATTATGAATCAAAAAAAATTCATTCGTAACTTCTCTGCAGGTAACAAACAAAAGGTGGGTATTATATCCGCAATGCTTCATCACCCTAGTGTTCTAATTTTAGATGAGCCTTTTAACTTTTTAGACCCTAGCTCACAATCTTTAATAAAAAAAATCCTTCGAAAATACAATGAAGATTCTGGTGCAACTATATTAATTTCAAGCCACAACTTGAATCACACCATAGATATAAGCTCTAGAATTGCTCTTTTAGAGAAGGGTGTTGTTATTAAAGATTTAGAAAACCTAAACAAATCAGCAGAAAAAGAATTGGAGGAATATTTTAATGTCGATGATAATATACAAGAATAAAATTAGAAATATACTTTCGTATAAATCTTTAGGGAGCTTCTTGTTATGTTTTCTACTTTTTACAATAAGTAGTTGTAGAACAATGACTCCTTCTTACGATTACAAGTCATTAGCTCAAGCTTCCATGCGACTAGGCGTTGACATCGATATGGAAGACAATCATCACCTATACATAGAAAGTTCAAAATGGATTAAAACTCCCCATCGATTTGGGGGAGTTACTCAAATTGGTGTTGATTGTTCTGGATTTACTCAACATATCTATCAAACAGTTTACAGAAAAAAAATTCCACGCAACTCACATCAGCAATACATTAAGTCACAAAAAGTAACCAAAAATAGATTGAGAGAAGGTGATTTGGTGTTTTTCTCAACCTCACGAACAAGAAAACAAGTTAATCATGTTGGTATTTACCTAAAAAACAACCTTTTTATTCATACTAGTTCTAGTAAAGGTGTTATGGTAAGTAACTTAAATGAAAGTTACTTTAAAAGAAACTGGATTTCAGGAGGAAGATACTAAATTAATAAGCTTAAAT
>JAAYSY010000131.1 GCA_012518235.1 Bacteroidales bacterium | reverse complement strand
GAATTATAAAAAAAGAATTCTTTTAAAATAGAAAAGGGTAAGATGAAAAATCTTACCCTTTATATAATGAGAAGCCGCATTGAGGTGTGATAAAACTCCGAATGACAAGATTTGAGTGCCCATCAGTCTTTGTAATCCACCTCGTTAGTAAACTAACTACCCCGAAGGGTTGTGGCCCGCCATCGAAAGATGAAGCCTGTCTCGGTTCTATAAAATTATTGATGAGTTTCCCGATCCTATACAATGCGGCTAATGCCTTTTTCAATGAACTCTTCATGACAAATATAACCACTTTCCTCAGATAAACAAAGATTAGAAGGATTTATTTTGAATAATTTTAAGAATTCACAAGAATGAATAAAAAAAGGCTGAAATCACGATGGATTCAGCCTTTCAAGTTCTTTATACAATAAAACTATTAAGCAGCTTTAACTTTTTCTACTATAGCTTTAAATGCTTCTGGATGATTGACAGCTAAATCAGCTAAAACCTTACGGTTAATTTCAATTCCAGATTTACGAATCATACCCATTAATTTTGAATAGGTTGTTCCTTCAAGACGTGCAGCAGCATTAATACGCTGTATCCACAATGAACGGAAGTTTCTTTTCTTAGCTTTTCTATCACGATAAGCATAAGTTAAACCTTTCTCCCAAGAGTTTTTAGCTACAGTCCACACATTTTTACGTGCACCATAGTACCCTCTTGTTTTTTTCAAAATTTTCTTTCTTCTTGCTCTTGAAGCAACATGATTTACTGATCTTGGCATAGTTTTTTTTAGTTTTGATTGTTAGCGGCATTTCTATTAATGCTCTTTTTTTTGCTAAACACTCGATTAATACTTTAAATTTTAATGCTGTTGCTTATCGCATAACTAATAGTTCCTTAATCTGTTTTTCGTCAGATTTATGAACTGTTGTGAACTTAACTAAGTTCTTTTTTCTCTTTTTTGACTTTTTTGTCAAAATGTGGCTGTGATAAGCATGCTTTCTCTTGATTTTACCGGTTCCGGTAAGAGTAAATCTTTTTTTGGCACCGGAATTAGTTTTCATCTTTGGCATTGTTCTTCCTTTATATAATTAATAAATAATAATGATAGTAACGTACTATACCAATTCACATGCACGTTACGTATCTTAAATCTCTATTCTTAAATTCTTTATTTCTTTTTTAAGCTTGGAGATAATAATAGAGTCATACGCTTACCTTCTAATACAGGCATTTGATCTACACGAGCGTAATCTTCTAAATCTTTAGCAAAACGAAGAAGTAAGATCTCACCTTGTTCTTTAAATAGAATAGATCTACCTCTAAAGAAAACAAAAGCTCTTACTTTATCTCCACTTTCTAAGAATTGTTTTGCGTGGTTAAGCTTAAAGTTATAGTCATGCTCTTCTGTTTGAGGTCCAAATCGAATCTCTTTCACATTTACCTTAACTTGTTTAGCCCTTTGCTCTTTTAGACGTTTCTTTTGCTGATAAATAAATTTAGAAAAGTCGATAATTTTACACACTGGTGGCTTTGCATTAGGTGATATTTCAACCAAATCTAAACCACGGTCTCTTGCCATATTAAGTGCCTCTGAGGTGGGATAGACTTTAGCTTCCACATCATCTCCTACAACACGGACTTCTTGGCTCCGTATTCTTTCATTTGTTTTATATTGCCTTCTTAGTTTGTCATTCATAGTGCGTCTTCTTCCTAATCGTCTTCTTTTACTCAAATTAAATTAATCGTTTTTATTGCAAAAGCGGTCTTTAGAACATTGCATAAATGTTATGCTTTTACATTTCACTGCAAATTTACCACTTTTTTATTATATTCTGAACTTCTTCGTGTAGTTTTTTCGCAAAACAGTCTACTTTCAACACTCCTTGGTCTCCTTCTCCTTGTTTTCGTACAGAAACTTCTTTGTTTTCAGCTTCTTTTTCTCCAACAATAAGCATATATGGAATGCGTTTCATTTCGTTATCACGAATTTTTCGACCTATTTTCTCATTGCGATCATCAACTACAGCACGAATATCATAAGAAGCTAACGTTTGTTTTACTTCTTCTGCATAATCATTAAATTTCTCACTAATGGGGAGAATAGCTACTTGGTCTGGAGTTAACCAGATAGGGAACTTACCTCCTGTATGCTCTATCAATACAGCAACGAAACGTTCCATTGATCCAAATGGCGCACGGTGAATCATAACTGGACGATGTTTTTGATTATCTGCTCCAGTATATTCTAATTGAAAGCGCTCAGGTAAGTTATAATCAACTTGAATAGTACCTAACTGCCACTTTCTACCAATAGCATCTCTAACCATAAAGTCTAACTTTGGTCCGTAGAATGCTGCCTCTCCATATTCTATTTTTGCTTTTAATCCTTTCTCTTTACAAGCTTCTATAATGGCTTGTTCTGCTTTCTCCCAGTTCTCCTCGCTACCGATATATTTAGACATATCATTAGGGTCTCTTAGAGAAATTTGTGCTTCAAAATTCTCAAACTCTAGTGCATTAAAGATGATAAATATAATATCTACTACACGTAAGAATTCATCTTTAACTTGATCGGGGCGACAGAAGATATGTGCATCATCTTGAGTAAATCCACGTACACGAGTCAACCCATGAAGTTCGCCACTTTGTTCGTATCGATAAACAGTACCAAATTCTGCTAAACGAATAGGTAAATCTTTATAAGAATGAGGTTTGAAACTGAATACCTCACAGTGATGAGGACAATTCATAGGTTTCAATAAGTATTCTTCATTTTCCTCTGGAGTATGAATAGGCTGGAAAGAATCCTTCCCGTATTTATCGTAGTGTCCAGAAGTAACGTATAAATCTTTATTACCAATATGGGGAGTAATTACTTGATCGTATCCAAAACGTTTTTGAATTCTCTTTAGAAAATCCTCTAAACGTAAGCGCAACTCAGTACCTCTAGGCAACCACATAGGTAATCCCTTACCCACTGTTTCTGAGAACATGAATAACTCAAGCTCACGTCCAATTTTACGGTGATCTCTTTTCTTAGCTTCCTCAACGAACTCTAGGTATTCAGTTAAAAGTTTCTTTTTAGGAAATGTAATACCATATATACGAGTCAGCATTTTTCGATCTTCTTCACCTCTCCAATAAGCCCCTGCTACACTTGTTAGTTTTATAGCTTTAATAGGAGCCGTTGAGGGTAAGTGTGGACCTCTACATAAATCAGTAAAGTTACCTTGCGTATAAGTAGTAATGTGTCCATCTTCCAACTCAGAAATCAACTCACATTTATAAGTCTCTCCCCTATCACCAAACATTTTTAAAGCATCTTCTTTAGATATTGACTCTCTTACTAACTTTTCGTTTAGTTTAGAAAGTTCAATCATCTTAGCTTCAATTTTAGCTAAGTCTTCTTCCCGAATTACTTTATCTCCTGGATCAACATCATAGTAAAATCCATTTTCAATAGCTGGTCCAATACCAAATTGGATACCAGGATAAAGTTCTTGTAAAGCTTCAGCTAAAAGGTGAGCACTTGTATGCCAAAAAGCATGTTTACCTTCTTCATCTTCCCACTTGTAGAGTATTATTTCTGCATCTTCCTCAATCGGACGATCAATATCGTAAGTTTCACCATTAACACCACAGGCTAATACTTCTTTAGCTAATCGATTACTAATACTCTCTGCTATTTCTAATCCAGTAACTCCTTTATTGTACTCACGTACCGACTTATCTGGAAATGTTATCTTTATCATAATTCTGATTTATATTTTCTCTAAATAATATTTTGCAAAATTAACCAATTCTTCTGTAGTATTCTATTTTTAACAGAAAAATTTATTCCATCCTATTTTGAAAATCTTTTAATCACATTATATGCCGCTGCAATACCTAATTCACCAGCCTTACTTAGGTCCGCTATTCCTTCTGCTGTATTTCCTAAGTAAATTTTTGTCAAACCCCTATTATAATAAGCTTCTGCAAAAGCAGCATCGATTGCTATCGCTTTATCGTAATCAAGTATAGCCGTTCTAAAATCTTTTAATTCAGTATAAATATTACCTCTATTATAATAAGCATAAGCAAAATCGGGTGCTATTTCAATAACCTTAGTTAAGTCGTTTACTATAGCATCAAAGTCGAAATTTTTCTCTTGCTTTTCTTTTAATTCAGGCGCAATGCTTACCACCTCTTGCGATCTATTATACACTAACTGCTTATAGCGAATTAAGGAACGCATAAAGTAAGCTGGATAAAAGTCTCCTTTTTTATCAGCTAAAATAGCATGTGTTAAATCGTTTATTGCACTGGAAAAGTCTTGAGATAAATAAAAATCTAAAGCACGTGCAAAGTGAACCAGAGGATTCTCAGGTTGAGTTAAAATCAAGCTAGAGTGGTAATCTATAAGCTCAAAATGCTCTTTTACCTCCTCTTCTGTTAATGGTTTTTCTCTATTTGTTATCCGTAAAGGCTTAGGCAATGCCTGAGAATGATTAATTTGTGCTATGTATTTATGAAAATGAACATCACCCCGTACCTCATGAGTTTTCTCGTAATATGATAACACATACATCGGCTCAATTTTAACCTCTACCTTACGATCTTGTACACGTCCTCTATACTCACTCGTATATTGACGAGAGGACTCATCGTCAGCAATTATAATTTTATGATAGTTAGCTACATTTTGATCCGATCTTTTACGAGTCTTTTCTGCTACTGTTTTTTCAGAATCTGATTCATCATCCCCTTCTTCACCTTCTGAAACAGCCTGTTTTTTACCTTGATTTTGAGCCATCCGTTTATTTTGTTCATCCAATTGCATACTCACTATCTTGTAATCATCCTCCTGAGCACCCACGCGATCTCCTATTTTTTTACGAGCCTCTAATCGATGGTAGTAACCCGCTAAAAAATCAGGATAAACCGATAGCACACGAGAATAATCATCGATAGCTCCTGCATAATCGCCTGTTTGAGCCCGTAGGATTCCTCTGTTAAATGTAGCCATCATATCATCTGGATCGACACTTAAAACAAAATTAAAGTCTTCTATTGCCCTGTTATCATCACCTACACTAGCACGTAATAATCCTCTATTGTAATGACCAATAAAGTTTTTAGGATCAATATCAAGGGCAATATCATAATCGCTCATAGCTCCCCTTAAATTATTCTGATGAAAACGAGCTAATGCACGATTAATATAATTATTAGCATTTTTAGCGCTGAGATAAATTGCTTGATCTAAATCTTTCTCAGCTTCCTCATACTTTTTTTGCTTAATTTTTAGATGAGCACGAGCAGCCCAGCCATTTGCATCGTAAGCATCCATTTCTATCACTTTGGTAAAATCATTATAGGCTTGTACAGTATCTTTTTTCTGTAAATACACTTCGCCACGCATTAAGTAAGCCGAGGTGTATCGAGGAGAGACCTTTAACAAATTCTCCAAATCTGTTAAGGCCGAGTCATAATCCTCCTGTCGCATATGCGATAAGGCTAAATTATGCCATAAGACCTCATTTTCTGGATCAAATTTTAATGCTGTTTGATAATCTTCTATTGCACCTTGAAAGTTTTCTTGTCTAATTCTAGCAATACCACGTACTTGGTATATCCCTACTACAAAAGGATTTCGTGCTAATGCAGAATCACAATCTGCTTCAGCTCCTTGGTAATCATCTAGATTTAATTTAGCCAATCCTCTAAAAAAATAAGGTTCATATAGGTAAGGTTTAGCATTAATTACTTGATTAAAATACTGTATAGACAACACATAATCCTCAAAATAGAGTGCATTACGTGCTATCATCATTACCCTATCCGTGTTAATTTGAGCACTTAATAGCAAAGGAAAAAACAGAATGAGTGAGAATAATCTTCGCAACATGCAATTTATGAATTCATTAAAAGTATAAGTACTAATTTTAACTATAAAAACAAATGTAATCTTATTTATTCTTTTTTCATCGTTCTACTCCGTTGTTTTACTATAATTTGCAATATTTAGAAACTCATTTCATTTCTTAGGTAGGATAAGTTTTTGATTTCTCCATTAGTTTGCATATGTTACATATAGAATAAGCTCATAATATCTAATTTTAAGCTGTCAAAATAATCCTCGTTAAGGTGTATTAAAAAATTTTAATCATTGTGATAGCTATTTTAAGGCTTATTTTTACTACATTTGTACAATATCTATAAAGAAAAAGTAATCAATTAAAAGATATTATACCGGTTTCTATTTCAGAAATAGTAAATAGGTATAATAAGTAATCTATATATCAATTATTTATAAATTATTATGTTAAAGGACATTTTGGCTATTTCGGGCAGACCGGGATTATATAAACTAATCACACAAAGTAAAAATATGTGGATAGTTGAGTCACTCAACCCACAAAAAAGACGCTTTCCAGTGCCCGCACATCAAAAAGTAAGCTCTTTAGCAGATATTGCCATTTATACTGACGAAGGGGACGTTCCTTTGTATGATGTATTAAATGCGATAAAAGATAAAGAGAAAGGACAAAAAACAATTCTGAATACTAAAAGAGCTACTGGAGAGCAGTTCCGTGCTTATTTAGCAGAAGTTCTTCCAAACTTTGATAGAGACAAAGTATATGTTTCAGACATCAAGAAAATGCTAAACTGGTATAACACTTTACTAGCAAATGGCATTACTACTTTCAAAGAAGTTGAAGAAGAAACAATAGAAGAGGAAAAATAGATCTTGAATCTATTTCATTTATAGGGTACAGCAAATCAATAGTTGATTCGCTGTACCTTTTTTTGTATTTATCTT
>JAAYSY010000130.1 GCA_012518235.1 Bacteroidales bacterium | reverse complement strand
TACTCTTATGCACTCTTTTGAGCTTAAAAATATCTACAAAAGAAGATTTAAAGAACAAATAGCGTAAAATTAGATTTTGTATAAAGATAGTAAACAAAAAGAGGATGTGCCTTTTGACACATCCCCCGTTTTTATACATTACTTTAAGAATTTACTTCTCAATTAATGAAATTGCATCTGCACAGAAATAGGCAGGTGTATTAATTCCCCAATCTCCTTTATCAGAACTATCCATAGAAAACACTAAGTAGTTGGCTTCACGCAATGAACCCAAATCTATTCTCATCCATTCTTTTAGGATATCTGTTTTACCATTTCTATAATCAGCTAGGTAGAAGTCTATATTACCCATCTTTTTATTTTCAGAATCATAACCAGTAATAATGACTTTAAACCAATCTCCCTCCTTAAATTGAGTTGCAACACCATAGCCCTCTTTTATAGCTAAGTAAGCATAAGTAGCATTGGTAATCCACATCTCATTAAAAGAATACTTATCTGGATTATTAATGGTTATTTTTGTTGGCTGTCCAACAGATGCTGTAAGATAAGTATCTCCTAATTTACCTTTACCAGTTATTGCACTTAAATTAGTATACCCTGAAGTTGTTATATCTGTTTTATTAGTATAAGTAAAACCACCAGCAAAACCAGACTCAGGGGTATATGAGTGAGTAAACTCTAATTCGTTTTTTTGACTTTTAAAGGTGTAGTGGTATAATGTATAGTTTGGCCAACTGTTTTCTTCATCTTTAACCCCTTTATCTGTTTTAAATTCCGATTCAGAGGCAGTTAATTGCTTGTTGAAGTTTATAATTCGAATTGTTTCATCATCACTACTACAGCTTGATAAAAATGAAATACTTAAAAATAAAGTAACTAATAAAAATAACTTTTTTTGTTTCATAATTAAATCTTTTTAAATTTATACTTCTTTTATTTAGTATGTAATACTTCTATAGTTTGAATTTCGGTTGAAATTTCTCCCATTATTCCAGCATATTGGTTTACCCCTGTATAAATGCGGATAAAGTCAATAGAATCTAATTCAACAGGAATACCTTCTTCATTTACAGCCCACTCAATTTTAAAGTTACTTAAGTCAGAGTGGTTGGGATGGTTATCGGCATAACCCCATGGTAGAGCAAAGTTTAATAATTTACCATCTATGGTTTTTACATTGTCAGGCAATTTACTTCCTTTAAATGTTAAGGTTTCTGTTTCTAACCACAAGGGGAAGTAAGCCTGTTTGTGAGCCGAGTTTTTGTGAATATATCCTGAATTTCCTTGATTGTCTTCCCACAAAATGTTCTCATATTCATGTTGAGGTTTATAGTAAGTTATTTCATAGTTTTTAATGGTTTCAGTGGAGTGGTATTCACTACCTGCTAACTCGTACCACTCGTCATCAGGTAGGCCATTTTTATTGACGTCTTTCGATACCATAACAATACCAGGTTCTGCACTCCCAATCATTGGATATCCCTCTATTTGAGTAGGAGAATAAAAGGCATTACCATAAATTTTGAAATCATAATCTCCTATATTATTAGGTATACTTTTATCAAACCCAAGAGTGATGTATCCGCCGTAAGCACCTAATGAAAAAAGAGATCTTTTCTTTATCTTTTCGTTGGCTAAAGCTAGTACTTGATTTTCATTATATCCCTCTTTGTAAGCTGAGGTTTCTGTATTTATAAATTGGCCAGGAGCAGGGCAATATTCTAGCACTTTAGAGGCGAATATACGATGGTCAGGCTCAGGTATATCGTCAGTATCTAACTTTATTGGAGTATCAGAAAATAAAATAGTATTCGGATTAAGTCCTACATCAGAAAGTTTATAAAGTTGGCGCCCTTGTTGGTCAAAACAGTAAATATCTCCATCCGTTTGATAATCTCTAGCATCAGATAAGTATATATTATCACTGTATGGATTGACTGTTATGGCATAGGGAGTTTGGAGTATGTTAGGGTCTATAAAATTAGTAACAATTACTTTATCTTCTACTAAATCAATTAAAGGATAACTACTTTTTTGAGTTGTGTAATTATAAGAATAGGCATAAGCAAAATTGTTTTGAATAGTAAAGTTTAATATGGACGTATTGTAGGTATGAACTATTTGGTGTGTACTACTATTAATTTTATGTAGTTTGTAATCATTACCTTCTAAATTTTCACCTCGAGTTACTACATAAACATAACCTCTAGTATCGGACATTATTTTTCCTGGATTAGGTCCAACTACAATTTTTTTAATCTCCTGAAATGATGAAATATCAATAACCGATATTGTATTATCTACTCCTTGTGTGTCTGCATCTAATCCACCTGAATTGGATACAAAAAGTTGATTGTTTTGCACACAAATTCCATCAGGATTTCTTCCAACCGAAGCATAGGCTTCAACTTCTAATGATGCAGTATCTATTTTAGCTACTGTCCCATCAAAAGAGCAAACGTAAGCTTTATTTTGATGAAAGTCTATATATCTAGGTTGTCTAGAGCTACCATTTTCTTCTCTTAAAGGGATTTGTTTTAAAGATTTTCCCGTAGTAAAATCTAAGACCTCAACAACACTCGATACGTTAACAACAAGATAAATTTTTCCACCATAAATAGCAGCATCTGTAGCTGTATCGCCTAAACCCCTCTTATTTACAGTTCTGAAAAATTGTGGGGTTTTCTCATCTGTTGTAAAACTATATCGAAAAAGGGTGCTATTATTTAGATTAAATAATCCTTCATTAAGGATGAATAGTTCAGCGGTGTTTGTTTCTTGTGAGGGTTGATCTTCATCGATCGGAGTTTTGTCATATAAATCATCACAAGAAATCCAAATAACAGGACATAAAAACAACAAAAGTAGGGAGTAAACTGTAATCTTTTTTTTCATAATAGGTTGTTTTTAATAGGTTACTTTCAGGGTAACTCGAAATGAACGACCTGGCATAGGAAAGTTTTTTATAACTTCATAGTTTTCATTCGCGAGGTTCATTACTTCTACTTTCGCAAGAAATTCCATTGCTGATATATTAAAATCTTTATAAAGGGTGATGTTATGTTCTCTATAAGCAGTCAGTTTATTTTTAGTGAGATTTTGCCCCAAACTATATCGTTTGCCAGAATAGAGCAAAGAATAAGTAATATTAATCCAAGGAGAGGTGAGAGTAGCTTGTCCTGAACCACTCGTTCTAGGTGTATAGGCAATTTGGTGTTTGTAGGTTTTGTTTTCTTTGTTTGTGATATCTAAACTACGTTGATAGGTGTATTTACCTGTTAAATGAAGGCCAAAAGATTGATAAGTTTGGGTCGCTAGTGTAGCTGATAAGTCAACTCCCTTTATATCTACTTTCCCTAAATTAACAATACTCCATACAAACAGGTTTTTAGTGGGGATTGCTATTATTTTATCGGTAACCCTATTATAATAAGCATCAGCAGAAAAAGTAATATTGGATATAAAGTTATGTAAACTTTTACCATAAGTTATCCCCAAGTTCCATTGCTTGTTTTTTTCGGGTTTTAAGTCTCTATTTCCTATTTGTCCATAATATAAATCATTAAAAGAAGGTAATCTAAAAATGTCTTTATAAAATAAGCGGACTCTAAACTCTTCATTTTTAAAAGGCATCCAAGAAACATTAAATTGTGGATTCAAGCGATGATGCTTAAATAACTTCGATTCACTAGAAGCTTTATCTTTAGTAAAAGTTCCAAGTAATGAAGCTGACGCTGTGATATGTTCACTTATAAACTTACTAGCTAACACAGGCATTAATGTATAGCGAGTAGGAGAAGTTTGATTTTTAGCTGATGAATGTAATGTGTTAATATTACCATCGATAGCCATACTAAACGATAGTCGTTTAAAGGCACGATAGAGTGCAGAAGCAGAAACATAATATTCTGTTTGATAATACTTATCTTCTCTTCTACCTAATGTGCCTTTATAATCTGGGTCTAAATAGCGCTGATAACTCCAATTCCACTTAGCTAAAGTCTGCACAGTCCATAAATCACTGAGCGTGTTTTTATAATGTGCTTGTGTGAAAAAGTTCTTATCCCAAAGGTGCTGTGAGCTATAGTCATAGTAAAGAGTAGTAGCTCCTGGTAAACCTCTAGATGATTGATAATAGTAAGATTTTATCCTCCATTGTTCAGTAGAAGTGGGATGTCCATAAAAACT
>JAAYSY010000129.1 GCA_012518235.1 Bacteroidales bacterium | reverse complement strand
TCTCTCTGTTTCGTTTTTCTTTCACATTCTAAACGATCTATTTCTATGGACCGTTGCTTTAAGAAACTCAAGAAAGCTTCGCCAATAGCTATAGGATCAAAATAACCATAGAACTTACCGTAATATCCCAACTTAAACCGAGCCATAAAAAGCAAAAACTCCGTAAGCTTAACCCAACCATAATTATGAGCAAACAAACGAGCCGCACCCGACAAAGTATCATTATCGGCATCCACTTTAACCTCGGTAAATAAATCCAGCTCAAGTAACTGAGTCTTAACCCATAGCACTAAACTAGGAAAACCAAAAGCTTGAGCATAAACAGCAAACGTAGGAGTATCGGAAAAATAGGCCTTCTCTGGCCTGGTTAATAATTTAGCTCCCGTTGTGCTGTGAAATACCAAATCACACTGATCAGCATCCAAATAAGCTTTCCTCAAAGCTCGAGCTTTGATATCTAAGGGCAGCACGTTCTTGCATGTGTTGCTCAATTTTTCTCTGCTTATTAAGCTTCCTATCGTCTGAACTCCTATTGCTTTCATTGTTCTTATTTTTTAATGGAAAAATACCAGCCCAATTACTGGCCATACTTTTCTCTACTATCTGTTTTGCTGTTTCTAAATTAGAATCTGAATACTGAAGTAACTTTTTACAAAAGGCTTTGAAACCTGTTTTTTTGTAACTCTCTCGTCGTTCTTTTTTATATTGTAACCACACCTCCACCAGTGGAATAAACTCCCTAGGTAAAAGAGAGTAGTCGTATGGTTCTTCCTTTTTAATAATAGCAGTTGGTTTAGGACACTCAATTTTAGGTTTAGAACGAGTAATAAACGCTCTAATCTCTTTTTTGGCTGCCTCGTAACCTGCTAAATATCCTTTTTCATATTCTGTCATGGCAATCCTTTTTTATAGAATAAAGGAGGTTGCATTCATAGCTACAACCTCCTCTTACATTTACACTATTACTTTTTCTTACCCATAAGAGGGTTTACACCTCACGTTGCCCTTTTTACAACGACATTTATTAAAATGATGCTAACAACAAGCCCTGTTAGCTTGGGCTTTTATTTTCCACCACCTCTACAGCGATGGTATTTAGCGTATTACAAAAAGAAAGTTTATCCTCTTTCACCAATTGATTTATTTCTTTTTGCAACCGTTTTATTACTTCATTTTGCAATGCAATGTAAGAGATGTGAGAGGGAAAAATATTTTGTCTTTCCCTCTCCTGCTCCATCTCTTTAACAACACTTAAAACATTTATCATTGGGGTATGTAGTATTTAGCATAATTCTTTCTACCCTCTACAACACGTAAAGTTTTTATCTTCAACCCCTTTTTACGCAAGTCGTATATTCTTGCTCCTAACCGTAAACTGCCAAACAATTCTAAAGCTTGTAATGGAGTTATTGAATTCCCTTTTAGCAGATGTTTTTTTATCATTTCATTCTGAGACCTCATTGTTCCGCCCTCCATTTTTTATAGTTCTGAATCAACTCTTCACGATGATTTTCCATGTAAAGAGTGATACACACATATACTACGCTAAACACAATACCAACAAACTGAAAAGAAAGGATAAAGTGTATAGCGAGTATAAATGAGGCTCCCCAGGCCAATA
>JAAYSY010000128.1 GCA_012518235.1 Bacteroidales bacterium | reverse complement strand
TGAGCAGTATAATAAACTGCTTAAAAACACCACAATAAACAATAACACCCTATTTAATTCATATTGAAATCTTCTATTGATATCCCTTATAACTAGAAATGATATACATGAAAATGCTATACATATCTTGTATGTCTAACTCCCTTAAAGTTATACACGTATCAAAATAAATAGAATATTCTTCTTTTCTATTATATTTGTAATATATGAACTATTAATAAAACTAAATACTATGAGAACACCACTGCTTGTTTTTATCTCACTTCTTATTATAACATCCTGTTCATCTACAAAAGAAGAAAAATGGATTCCTCTTTTTAATGGTGAAAACCTAGATGGATGGACCATTAAAATAAAAGGATATCCTGTAGGTGAAAATTATCAAAACACTTTTAGAGTAGAAGATGGATTATTGAAAGTCCGCTATGATGGATATGACGAATTTGGTGAGCGATATGGACATCTTTTCACTAATAAAAAATACAGTAATTATAAACTACGTGTAGAATATCGTTTTATAGACGAACAAGTAAAAGGAGGGCCAGACTGGGCTTATAGAAATAACGGAGCTATGTTACATGCGCAATCAGCCGAATCTATGGACATAAACCAAGACTTTCCTGTTTCAGTTGAAGCACAGCTTTTGGGTGGAGACGGAACAAATGAACGCACTACAGGTAATGTATGTACACCAGGAACTCATATCCACATAGATGGTAAACTGTACACTCCACACTGTCTGTCCTCAACTTCAAAAACATACCATGGTGATCAATGGGTTACTATGGAAATGATTGTTTACAATGATAGTTTAATTCACCATGTAGTGGAAGGAGATACGGTACTAACCTATACTGGAATAGTTGTTGGTGGTGGTAATGTAAATCCTGAACCTAATATTCCTGCAGGACCATTGAAAGAAGGACACATAGCTTTTCAATCCGAAAGTCATCCAACAGATTTTAGAAAAATTGAAATAATGGAGATCAAGTAATACTACAGAGTTAAATACAAATTAAACAAAAAACAAAAAGAGGACTATAAACACATAGTTCCTCTTTTTTATTATTCAAGACAGAAAAACTCTATTTATATTTAGATTTTGTCTAAACATTTTTACAATTTCCTTGTTTTATTAATAGAATGGTGAAGAACTAACACACTTCGCTCTAATCATTTTATTAATATTAAACAGATTAAATAATGGAAACAAATCAAGAAGAATTAACAGTAATGCCTCGCATTGGAGATAAAGCTCCATCATTCAAAGCTAAAACAACTCAAGGAGATCTGAACTTTCCTGATGATTATAAAGGTAAATGGAAAATATTATTCAGTCATCCCGCAGATTTCACTCCTGTATGTACTTCTGAATTTATGACTTTTGCTACTATGCAAAAAGAGTTCGATGATCTGAATTGTCAACTAGTCGGTCTTTCTGTAGATGGGTTATTTAGCCATATTGCTTGGTTACGCACAATTAAAGAGAAAATAGAATATAAGGGAATGAAAAATGTAGAAGTAACTTTTCCATTAATTGAAGATATTACAATGGAAGTTGCTAAAAAATATGGCATGATTCAACCTAACGAAAACACAACACAGGCTGTTCGAGCTGTATTTTATATCGACCCAAATGATATTATTCGAACAATTATTTATTATCCATTAGCTTTAGGACGTAACTTTAACGAATTAAAACGCGTTTTAATTGGATTACAAACTGCTGATGAATTTAGCGTTGCTCTTCCTGCTGACTGGCATCCTGGTGACGAAGTAATTGTTCCTCCCGCAGCTTCGTGTGGCGGTGCTAAAGAAAGAATGGAATCAAAAGATGAAGATTTAACTTGCTATGACTGGTTTTTCTGTACTAAACCATTAGCTAAGGAGGAAATACAAAAGAAAATCTGCAAAAAGAAATAACGTTTTACATTTTAATTTTGGTCAATAAGAGGATTATTCAATGAATAGTCCTCTTATTTTATAATAATAAATCTAACAACAGATTATATTCATACTATTTGTTATTTTAGAACTTCAATTCAATAGAGAAAGCAAAAGAACTATGAAAAAAAGAAAACTAAGAATGGGAATGATTGGTGGTGGAAAAAATGGATTTATAGGATCGGTACACCTTCGAGCTGCATTAATGGAAAACCAAATTAACTTAGTTTGTGGCTGTTTTAGCTCAGACCCACTTCTTTCCATCGAGTCTGGGCGAGAATATTTTATTCCAGACAACAGAATTTACTCTAGCTATCAGGAAATGATAGAAAAAGAATCAAAATTACCAAAAGAAGAAAGAATGGATTTTGTTACTATAGTAACTCCTAATAAATTGCATTTTGAACCTGCAATGTTAGCCCTAAAAAATGGATTTCATGTAGTTATTGATAAACCAATGACATTTTCTCTTGATGAGGCAAAGAAACTTCAAAAGCTAGTTGAAGAAACAAACTTAATTTTGGCGTTAACTCATGTATATTCTGGTTATCCAGCAGCAAAAGAATTAAGAGCCCGTGTATCCAATGGAAGTCTGGGAAAAATAAGACGTGTGTATGTAGAGTATCTTCAAGGATGGTTAAGTCACCCAATTGAATTAGAAGGTAATAACAATGCAGTTTGGAGGACTGATCCTAATGAAACAGGAAAAGCTGGATGCATAGGAGATATTGGCACTCATGCTTGGCATTTATGTGAGTATGTACTGGAATCAAAAGTAACGAAACTATCGGCTGAATTAACTTCTTTTGTACCCAATAGACCGGTTGATGATGATGGAGTTGCCTTCCTTCATTTTGAAAATGGAGCAAAAGGAGTTCTTACCGCATCACAAATTGCCATAGGTGAAGAAAACAACCTACGGATAAGAATATATGGTGATAAGGGTGCTTTAGAGTGGGAGCAACAACAACCTAACACAATTAAAGCTAAATGGTCAAATAAACCAACAGAACTCATAAGAATTGGAAACGACAAGAGTTATTTAGATGGTACAACTAAACATAACATTCGTATTCCAAGTGGACATCCTGAGGGATTGATCGAAGCATTTAGTAATATTTATAAAAACTTTTCCCTTACAATTCAATCTAGATTATGTGGTAAAGAACCAAAGAAAGAGTACTTAGATTTCCCTACTGTCTATGATGGTGTTCGAGGGATGCAATTTATTGAAACTATGGTAGCCTCGG
>JAAYSY010000127.1 GCA_012518235.1 Bacteroidales bacterium | reverse complement strand
GATATCGCGAAATTGTAAAAGCACTTAAACTCAGAAGGTAATTTGCCTTTTGGTAGGGTATTTAAAAAGGCTTCTTATATAAATGTAATATAAGGAGCCTTTTTGCTACAATAAAACCACGAAGCTTATTATCTTTGTAACTAAGTATTCCTTTTAACCAAACAAAATAATGGACACAAATAAGTTTATAGGAGAAAAAATAAAAGCTTATAGAGAGGAACAAAACCTATCTATTCAAGAACTTGCTGATAAAACTAACTTAGCTGCTGAGCAAATTGAACGTATTGAGAACAATACGGACATCCCTTCTTTAGCTCCACTCATAAAAATAGCTAAAGCATTAGGTACACGCATAGGCACTTTTTTAGATGATCAAGTAGAAGATGGCCCCGTTATTTGTAGAAAAGAGGAAGCTAAAGAAACTATCAGTTTTTCTAATAATGCAATCAATTCACGTCGCCATATGCAATATCAATCACTTTCTCGCTCTAAAGCAAACAGACATATGGAGCCTTTTATGATTGAGATAGAACCAACTGATAGTAATAAAGAAGATTTCATATTATCCTCTCACGAGGGAGAAGAATTTATTATAGTTGTTGAAGGCAGTATTGAAATAAGCTATGGAAAACAAACCTTTATTCTAGAAAAAGGAGATAGTATTTATTATGACTCCATAGTTCCCCACCATGTACATTCCTATAAAGGTATGTCTGCTAGAATTTTAGCTGTTGTTTATACTCCACTCTAATTTGTGAAGAAAAAACAACCCAACATTTATTAATACATAATATGCAACTATTTGAAAGAACACTAGGTGATTGGCTCGAGCATTGGGCTGCTGAAACTCCAGATAAAGAGTACATTATTTACTCAGATCGCAACTTACGGTTTACATGGAAAACCTTTAATCAGCGTGTTGATGAAATGGCTAAAGGACTTATTGCCATTGGTGTAAAAAAAGATTCTAAAGTAGGTATTTGGGCGACTAATGTTCCTGACTGGCTTACCATTCTTTATGCATGTGCTAAAATTGGAGCTGTTTGTGTAACTGTTAATACAAACTATAAACAAGCAGAATTAGAATATCTCTGCAAACACTCTGATATGCATACACTCTGTATAATCGATGGTGTAAGAGATGGCGATTTTATTGGCATGGTAAATACCATGCTTCCTGAACTAAAACACTGTGAAAGAGGAAAGTTGAAAAGTAAAGAATTTCCTTGCATGAAAAACATCGTCTATATAGGACAAGAGAAGCAAAGGGGAATGTACACAACGGCTGAACTTTTACTATTGGGAAGAAACATTGAAAATGATTTGTTCAATTTAATGAAATCCAAGGTTACCTGCCATGATGTCGTAAATATGCAATATACTTCTGGAACAACAGGTTTTCCTAAAGGAGTGATGTTAACACATTACAATATCACCAATAATGGTTTTTTAACAGGAGAACACATGAAGTTCACTGCTGAAGATAAACTTTGTTGCTGCGTTCCTTTATTTCATTGTTTTGGCGTTGTATTAGCTAGTATGAATGTATTAACACATGGTTGTACACAAGTAATGGTCGAACAGTTTAACCCTTTACTCGTATTAGCCTCCATTCATAAAGAAAGATGTACTGCTTTATATGGAGTTCCAACTATGTTTATTGCTGAGTTAAATCATCCTATGTTTGATTTATTTGATCTCACTAGTTTACGCACAGGAATTATGGCTGGTTCATTATGCCCAATAGAACTTATGAAGCGAGTAGAGGACAAAATGAATATGAAAATGACTAGTGTCTATGGCTTAACCGAAGCTTCACCAGGAATGACTGCAACTCGTATTGATGACCCTTTTGAAGTACGAAGCCAAACTGTAGGAAGAGAATTTGATTTTACAGAAGTTAAAGTCATTGATCCAGAAACAGGTCAAGAGTGTCCAATAGGAGTACAGGGAGAACTATGTAATAGGGGATATAATACCATGAAAGGTTACTATAAATCACCAGAAGCCACAAAAGAGGTTATCGATAAAGATGGTTTTCTTCATACTGGAGATTTAGGAATAAAAGATAAAAATGGCAACTTCACTATAACAGGAAGAATTAAGGACATGATTATACGTGGTGGTGAAAACATATATCCACGCGAAATAGAAGAGTATTTATACCAGATGAAAGGCATTAAAGATGTGCAAGTAGCTGGAATTCCCTCAAAACGATATGGTGAAATTGTTGGTGCATTTATCATATTAGAAGATGGAGTATCTTTAGACGAAATTGATGTGAGAGATTTTTGCAAGAACAAAATAGCACGTTATAAAATACCCAAACACATATTCTTCCTTGATGAGTTCCCGATGACAGGTAGTGGTAAAATTCAAAAATATAAACTAAAAGATATAGCTCTTGAATATTGTAAAAAGAACCATATTGAAATAATATAATAGTTGGCTACAACTAAAAGGAATATAGCATGAAAGACAAAAAAGAAAAACCTATTTATTTAGATAGAAATGAATTCAACTATGAGGTATCTCCTCTTGTTGCTGAATCATTAGCTTCTTTCAATCCAAATGACCTATGTACTTACACTCGTTATTTTCAGGATGGAATTAAAAGTGAATTATCTGCTTATCTTGGGGAGTTATATAATGTCCCTGAATCTAACATAGTACTAGGATATGGAGGAGAACACATACTAAAAAATGCAATTCACTATTTCCTTAGCGTGGCTAAAAACAAAAAAATAATGATACCGTCTTATTCATGGTGGTATTATAAGGCAATAGCAGATGAAATACATGGAGAAAACATAAAATACCCTATTCACGAAGCAAATGGTGAGTTTTCATACGATATAGATAAGCTCATAGAGATTGCTAATCAAGAAAAACCTTATGTCTTACTAATTGCTACACCCAACAATCCAACGGGTAATATTCTTCCTTTAGAAGATCTTAAAAGAGTTTTAGCCGCTATTCCTGCTGATACGATTGTAATTTTAGATGAAGCTTATACTATATTTAGAAAAAATACGGTTCAATATATAGCAGAACTAATCAAAGAATTCCCCAATCTATTAGTTATTCGTACGTTCTCTAAATTTTTTGGTTTACCAGGCTTACGGTTGGGTTATGGATTTTATGGAAACAAATTAAAAAACTTTGAAGATTTTAATACAATGTATCTTGGCTATAATAAATTAACCGAGAAGCTAGGTATAGCTGCATTAAAATCCACAGACTACTACAATGATGTAGCACAAAAGCTCGATAAAGATAAAGAACTTTATCTAAAAGAATTAAATAGATTAAATGGCTTTACCGTGTATAAATCTCACGCAAACTTTATATTGGTAAAATATCCTATAGAGCTTAAAGAAAAACTGCAAAAAGCATTAAACAAAGAGCATATTATTGTAAAATTCATGAATGAGGATAACCTCAACAGCCACATGAGAATTACATTAGGTCAGACTAATGTCAATAAACAAGTAGTAGATATTATTAAAAAAACAGCCCTAGATAAATGATTGCCGTTATATTAGCTGCAGGTGTCGCTTCAAGACTTAGACCACTTACAGATGAAACACCCAAATGTTTATTAAAAATTGGAAATAAGTGCTTCTTAGAAAGGTCTATTGATGCACTTTTAGCAAACCATATTACAGAATTTGTTATAGTTACAGGATATAGAGAAAATCAGATCGTAGAGTTTGTAAAAAACACTTTTCCTGATTTAAACTGTCATTTTATATCAAATCCCGATTATGCCACTACTAATAATATATACTCTTTATGGTTAACTAAAGATCTAGTTGCTAATCGACAAGTATTATTATTGGATAGCGACATCATTTATGACCCTCTTTTAGTAAAAAAACTTAAAGAGAGTCCACACTCTAGTTGTTTAGCTTATTTACGACACCAATTAGATGAAGAAGCTGTGAAAATTATTATAGATGATCAATCTAAAATACAAGAAATAAGTAAAACTTGCTCTATAGATGATGCTGCTGGAGAATCTATAGGAATAGAATTAATGTCTAAAGAATTCATTAAACATCTTTTCATTGAACTTGATAAAATGATGACTATTCATAAGCAAGTGGATGTATTTTATGAACAAGCTTTTGAGAACATCATGAAAAAAGGAGTAGAATTATTTGCCGTAGATACTACTGAATTGTTCTCTATGGAAGTTGATACTCCTGAAGATTACAAAAACGCAATTAATAATATTCCCGATCATCTAAAATAACCTATGAGAACTGTTCTTTTCTGTGAACATAAATATGCTATAAGTATATTAAAACCACTTAGTGATTATGCTAAGACAACAGGCAAACATGATGTTTTATGGTTTATTGATGAAAGGAATATTATAAACTTTCCTTATGAAGAAGAAGTGCAGTGGACAAACTCTATTCAAGAGGTATATAACTACTCTCCTGAGGCCATTTTTGTGCCAGGAAATATTGTACCTTACTATTTACCAGGTGTAAAAGCTGAAATATTTCATGGGTATGCTGCAGAAAAAAAAGATCATTGGGTAATTCGAAGGTATTTAGATATGTACCTTACACAAGGTCCTTTTTTCACCAAACGTTTTAAAGAACTAGCTCAAAAATATAAGGATTTCGAAGTCGTTGAAACAGGGTGGACTAGACAAGATTGGATTTATCAAAACCTCAAGACTTATGATCCTTTAAGAAACAAGTGGTTGAAAGAATACGATCGAAAAAACATTGTATTATATGCTCCCACCTTTTCTCCATCCTTAACATCACTACCTCATATAAAAGACAGCTTAATTCAACTAGTTAGAAATAAGAATATTCTACTATTATTAAAATTTCATCCATTAACCGATAAAAAATGGGTAGAGGAATATAAAGAACTAGCAAAACAAGAACAAAACATTCTATGGATTGATGATCACAATGTGACTAAATACATGCTTATTGCTGATTTAATGATTAGTGATACCTCCTCTACAGTCTATGAATTCTTGTTATTAGATAAGCCTGTTATCACCTATAAAAATGTGGCTAAAAACAAATATTGGTTAGATATAGATCATTTAGATTTAATCAAGGCTTACGAAGAAGCTAAAGAACAAGATACTTATCAAAAAGAAAGACAATGGATTATTGATAACTATGATCCCTATCTAGATGGTAAGGTCGCTGAGAGAATGTTTGTTGCTGTAGAAAACTACATTAAAGTTCATGGGGTACCCCAATATAGAAGACTTAACCTTTGGAGGAAATATCAAAGTGTTAAAAAATTCGGCAGGATTAAAAAATAAAAACGTTTTTCTTTTAGTAATTATTAAATTATATCACAGCTTCATTTACTTCAAATTTAAATGAAATAATTGTATTTTAGCAGAAACATCAAATATGATAATGCTATGGATAAAAATAATAATTTCTGTGTAATAATGAGTGGTGGGATTGGAAGCCGTTTTTGGCCTATTAGCCGTACTTCATACCCTAAACAATTTTTAGATTTCTTTGGTACAGGTCGCTCTCTATTACAGCAAACATTTGATCGTTTTAATAAAATTATACCCACTGAAAATATAATCATTGTAACTAATCAAAAATATGAAGCTCTTATATTAGAACAGTTACCAGAAATAAATAAAACTCAAATACTACTTGAACCAACACGCAGAAATACAGCTCCGTGTATTGCATGGGCTACTTATCATATTTTGGCTAAAAACCCTAAAGCAAACATTGTAGTGGCACCTTCTGATCATTTAATCTTAAATGAAGACGACTTCTTAAGAATAGTACAAGATGGACTTAACTTTGTATCAGAAAATGATAATCTTCTAACATTAGGTATTAAACCTAATCGCCCTGAAACAGGATATGGGTACATTCAAGTAGATAATAAAATAGACAATAAACTATATAAAGTAAAAACATTTACAGAAAAACCCGAGTTAGATTTAGCTAAAGTCTTTGTTGAAAGTGGAGAGTTTTATTGGAATTCAGGACTCTTTCTATGGAATGTACAATCTATAACTAAAGCAATCAATGAACATCTACCCGATATTGCTATAAAGCTTAAAAGTGATAAGTACAATACCGTTGATGAACAGAGCTTTATTGATGAATCTTTTCCATTGTGTTCTAATATATCTATTGATTTTGGATTAATGGAAAAAGCAGACAATGTTTATGTTATGTTAGGGGAATTTGGATGGTCAGATTTAGGTACATGGAGTTCACTCTATGACTTGTCAGAGAAAGACAGCGAGAAAAATGTTGTTTTAGAAGGAAAGAGTATTTTATATAATAGTCAAAATAATATAATCTCTCTACCTAAAGATAAACTAGTGGTTGTAGACGGATTAGATGGGTATTTAATTGCTCAAAACGATGATGTTTTATTAATCTGCAAAAAAGACGATGAACACACTATACGAAAATTCGTAAATGAT
>JAAYSY010000126.1 GCA_012518235.1 Bacteroidales bacterium | reverse complement strand
CCACCAAACTTTGTTGAAGCACTTTCTTCCTGTGGCAAAAGTATAAATACAAATAGTCTCTTTTTTGTTTTCAATTAGCTGATTAAGTTTATTCCTACCATTAGTTATCTCATCTTTAGTTAACATTAAAGATAAAGTGGATACATATTGAGTTAAGTCTATAGTATAGCCAACTCGTTGTAAATAATTTCTGTAATTATATACAGGTAACTTTGCCATATGACAATAATCAGTTATCTGTTTTTTTAAGCTTTCATTATTTTCACCAAAAAACTTTAACTCTGCTTTAACTAACTTGGTGGATAAACGCCCTGAAGATGATCTTGGTATTGTATTTATAACTAAATCATAGTGGTATTTTCTTAGATTGTACCAAACTAATATATATTTTAATAATTGCTTAAAAGGTTTGGATGGTAGAGCAATAACCCTTTCCACATTATTATAGTTTTTATATAATACACCTCCTAATCCCCCTCTTACAAAAACATCTATTTTAGCTAGGGGTAAACTCTTTTGGACTTCTTGAAGTAGTGGAGTGAGTAATAGCAAGTTTCCTAATCGACTATTAGGACGGCTAATCAGTATTCTTATAGGTTTTGAGTTTAAATCATATGGTTTATCCTTTAAAGAGTAAGAAGCTCCAACAAACTGAGTAAGATTATGAAAAACAGCTCGTCTAATTTTATTTATATAAGATTTCATTATAAGCTTGAAATTATAAAAGTGAGAAAATTTTTCACAAGATATCACTCAATTCTGTAGTAAATCTGAAAATGAGCAATTAATGACGTCTAAAAGCTTTAATCCTATGTGTTTATATACTAAAATCGAACTATTATTCAATAATCCTTAATATATGAATGTTTGATTTGAAATTAATATCCCTCTTATTAATATTTTCTGAGATGCTTAATATTATTATTGTATTCTTAGGTATTATCACCTATAATTATTGGAGTTATAATACCTAAGAATAGAAACAAGAAAGAGTCGATATGAAATCGTTTAAAGTGGTATGATAAAGCCTATGGTATTTAGAGAAATGTTTTTCTAAATGAAGTGGGTGACGAACCTTCTCTTTGTTTAAAAAAAGTGGAAAATTGTCCTACATTTTCAAAGTTGAGTTTGTAAGCTACTTCTGTTATGCTCAGATTTGGATCACTCAATAATTCTTTCGCATATAAGTGTTTTTGTTGTAATTGGTATTGTATAGGAGATACACCAGTATGTTTTTTGAAGGTTTGCCTAAACCATGAGTAACTTACATTTAATCTTTTTGCAATGTCTTTTGCTGTATGATTAGAAGATATGTTTTTTCTCAAAAAATATTTGGCTTCATTTATTTTTTCTACAGTATACTGATTTCCTTCTAATTGATAATTTAAGTTTTTATAATAAACTTCTCCAAGTAAGTGTAATACCATACTAGAAGCCATTTGTTGATAGCCTTTTTTATCTTCAATAACTAAGTTGATGATTTTTTTATAGATTTCTATTAAATCAATATTTATACCAATTTTAAATATGGGAGATTCTTTATTTAAAAAGTTATTTTTAACTCTATTGTCAATGTCTTTACCTTTAAATCCAACCCAATATTCATGCCACCCCGTTTTTCTTGTAGGTTGATAATTGTGCCATTCATCGGGAAATAATAAAAGCATAGTACCAGGAGATATTTTGTGTTGTTTATTAGTGGATTTAGAAGTGAATTCTCCACTTCCTTTTACTATATAGACTAATTGATATTCATTTAAAATTCTTCCTTCATTATTAAATAAATAACTGTCAGGGTGTCCAATAAGAGGGTATGGATTGTTAGGATCTATAAATTGATATCCTACCGATGTTGTAACGATTCCCCAGTCATTATCTCGTGAATTGAAGGAAAGATACCTAAGTTCTCCTTTGGATTTCATATTCTTAATTTTCTAAATTTGTTTTTATTATCTAAGATAATAAGAATATCTGTAAAACCTTGTATTTTTATCTTTTCAAATAATAAAAACACTTATAGTATCTCCGTTAGAAGTTTGGTTTGTTTAAGCCTTTCAGGGGGTGAAATATAATGGATAATCCAAAATAGTTTATTAATAGATAGGCTTTAAGGGGAATAGCATTATTAAAACAAAAAAAGATTGACTGTCTAACGGCAATCAATCTTTATTAACCTTAAATCTAATACCATGAAAAACACATTACAAATGTAATGCTTTTATGTTATACAACACAAATGTTTTACTTGATGTATTTTGTTTGTTTTGAAATATTAACAGTGTGTTGTGGTTATTCAACATAAAGTACTAACCCTTTGAGATATTCACCTTCTGGATGGTAGATATTAATTGGATGATCAGCAGGTTGTGTTAACTGATGCAATATTCTAACTTCTCTTTTGGCAATAGCTGAAGCTGAAAATAAAGTCGTTCTGAAATCTCTTTTGCTAACAACTTGCGAACACGAAAAGGTGAAAAGAATACCCCCTGGTTTTATTTTTTCAATTGCTTTGGCATTTAATCTTCTATATCCTTGTAGTGCATTACGTAGATTTCTTCTATGTTTAGCAAAGGCAGGTGGGTCTAGAACAATTAAATCATATTTATTTTGGGGCATATCATCTAAAAATTTAAAGCCGTCATCAGTAAACGATTCATGTCTTGGGTCATTAGGAAAGTTCAATGCTATGTTTTGATTTGTAAACTCTATAGCTTTAGCAGAACTATCTAATGAGTGAACTAAATTAGCTCCTCCACGCATAGCATAGAAAGAAAACCCCCCCGTATAACAAAACATATTTAATACATTTCTTCCTAAAGCATATTTTTCTAAAAGAGCTCTGTTTTCTCGTTGATCTACGAAGAAACCTGTTTTTTGGCCTTTCAAAAAATCAACCTGAAATTTAAGTCCATTTTCTATGGCTAAAAAATCACTTGTAGGTTCAGTTAAAAAACCTATGGTTTCGGTAAGTTCGGCTTTATAGGGCAGTGTTGTTTCTGATTTATAAAATATGTGCTTTATTGTGGGGCTCATTACATCTAATAAGGCATCGGCTATTTCTTGGCGATTAACATGCATTCCAACCGAGTGGGCTTGAATCACAGCCGTTTGGTCATAAATATCTATGATTAACCCGGGTAGTTCATCACCTTCTCCATGAACTAATCGAAAGGTATTATTTTTATCAGAAGGGGTTAGTCCAATTGCTTTTCTTAAAACAAAAGCTTGTTCTAATCTATTTTTCCAAAAGCTATAATCTATTATTTTTTTTTGGAAAGAGAGTACACGAATAGCGATACTCCCAATTTGATAGTGCCCAATAGCAATAAACTGTTTGTCAGAAGTATAAACCTCTACAATTTCACCTTCTTCAGGAGTTCCTTCTATCTTTGCTATTGCACCAGAAAAAATCCAAGGATGAAATCTTTCTAAAGATTCCTCTTTTTTTGGTTTTAAAAATACTTTGCGGTATTCCATATTTACTTATATAATGTGCTAAATGTATAGATATTTATCGAGAACTATTAACTCTATAAACTAGTTAATTATTAGTTGTCTTTTGTTTCATCAGTTTTTGTCGAGGGTTGTTGCATGGTGAAGTTTCCAGATTTACGAAGATCTTCTAGTAAGTTGTAAATTTTTAAGCAAGCCCAAGCATCTGTTGCTGCATATAGTTTTTGCGAGGGCGTTAATTCTTCACGCTCCCAATTTGACATGCGTTGCGATTTGGATATTCTTTCATTAAAGAGAATAGCATATATTTTTTGCAAACTGCGATCTTTTATCCCAAATTGGGGTACATATTTCTGAATGTCAATAAAACCCTTTTGTTCAAAAGGAGCTCTTTTGTGTAGCATTAAAAAGTCATCATGTAAAGATAATCCCACCTTTATTATTTTAGGATCTTCAAGAAAGTCTATTAGAGCTGAAGTTAATCCTGTATGATTCAGTCTGATTAAGAAACAGCGCTCAAGGGTTGAGAGTTGTAGTAGTGATACTTTATTCATTCTTCCTTTTTTAAATGAAGGTCTTGTTTCACTGTCAATACCCACAATATCGTGTTTGTTAAGGTGGCTTAATGCTTTTTTAATACCCTCTTCAGTTGTTATTGTTTCTATTTCACCATTGAATATAGCTCGAGGTAGATTTTTCATCTCCTCATTTTTTATTGTCTTTCTTATTATCATCGTTGCTAAATTATCCTTGTCATTCTTACATTCAGGAAAAGCTACATAAAATCTAGGTGAATATCATCCTCATTAAATGAAAACTTTACATTATGGAGAGCACGTAACGTATTAACTAGTTTTTGTCCCCAATAATACTCAAAATTCTCTTTGCATATTACTAAAGCATCATTCATGGTTTCATTAAAACCTAACTGAAAAACAAAGATGAAGTTCTTTAAGTCTTGATAAATATCAGCTAAGCCTTCAGAAATCCACTGTTTAATAGGTTGGTCGCTATAGGCCATATCAGGAAGAAAAACCTCTAAGTAGTCATCATCAGGACCTAGTATTCTGGAAATATTTAGTTGAATCATTTCATAAGTAACTTCATCTACATGCACTTCAGGATCATCAAACCCCATTCGCTCACATTCAGGTAGTAGAAGTGCTTTTAAGTATAATAAAGGCAATATTTTAAGTAGCGTATCTACATAGTCTTTAGGGTTAACCCTTTCATTTTGTTCTACAAAAGCACAAAACTCAGCGGCTACGGTAACAAACTCCACTACATTTTTATCAAATATTATTTGGCTATTATCTTCCATAATAAAAATAATGAATTATTTACAAAGGTAAGAAAAGTTATTAAAGGTAGCAATGTATGTATAAAAAAGCGATTTAAGTGAAAACTAAGAAGTGATTTTATTTTAAGTGGAGAATGAAATTTTAAGTGACTTTTCCTAAAAAAGGTAGACAGTTTTCATTAATCATATCAAGTTTTGAAAGCAAGAAAAATGAATAGATATACAGATATCGAAAGATTATCTATTCTGCGTAATCATTTTGAAACAGGCTCAAGTCGAGCAGCCACAGCTAGAAAATATAATCTAGCTACTCCTAGTCTAAT
>JAAYSY010000125.1 GCA_012518235.1 Bacteroidales bacterium | reverse complement strand
TATCAAGTGCTATAGGTTTTAAAGGGATATTTAAAAAAGTGATGATATTTTTTATGGTAGCAATAGGACATACCATTGATGCCTACTTAATTAAAAATGGTGGAGCAATTAGAACAGCAGTAATCTTTTTCTATATATCTAATGAAGGAATAAGCATCTTAGAAAACTCAGCTAATATTGGTCTACCTATTCCAGGAAAGCTTAAAGATATTTTAGTGCAACTTAAGGAGGATAAGAAATATGACTAAATCAATTTATCTAAGCCCATCAACTCAGGAAAGAAATATAGGATATGGAAACTATGGATCTGAGGAAACAAGAATGAATCAAGTTGCCGATATAGTTGAAAAAGTCCTTATTGAACATGGAATTAAGGTCTTTAGGAATAGAAGGGATTGGGATTTAAAAGAGGTTGTTAAGGATAGTAATTTAAGAAAACCTGACCTCCACTTTGCAATTCATTCAAATGCTGGTGGAGGAAGAGGGGCAGAGATATTTGCATATTCCCCTCAAAGTGAAGGTGCGAATGCAGCTAAAATAATTTATGATGAGTTTGAAAAGATAACTCAAATTAAAGGCAGGGGCATTAAGTTTAATTCTAAGTTTTACGAACTAAACTCAACTAATGCACCTGCCATTTTAATTGAAGTAGCATTTCATGATAATTTAGAAGATGCTAATTGGATTATAAATAACATAGAGAAAATAGGAATATCTCTTGCTAAAGGAGTTTTAAGGTATTTTAATATCACCTACAAAGAAAAGAATGAGCCTAATTCAAAGGCTTTATATAGAGTAATGGCAGGCTCTTTTGCTAATAAAAGTAATGCAGAAAAGCAAGTTGAAAGGCTGAAGAAAGCTGGGTTTGATGCAGTAATAATGCCTTATAATGCTTGACTTCTATCAAGTAATAAGTGATATATAGACTACCAAATTGATAGAAAGGAGGGAGTCTAATGCGTGTAAGAGTTATACAGGCTAATATTGAAAAACCATTAAAGAAAAGAGTATGTGCCTATGCGAGAGTTTCTACTGAATCTGAACTCCAAGGTGAATCACTCGAAAACCAAGTCACTTATTATGAGAATCTAATAAAAAGCAATCCTGATTATGAGTTTGTGGGGATCTTTGCAGACAGAGGAATTACAGGAACAACAGATAATAGACCAGAGTTTCAAAGAATGATTGATAAAGCAAGAAATGGAGAAATTGATTTAATCATTACTAAGTCTATATCAAGATTTGCTAGGAATACTGCTGTAATGCTAGAAACAATAAGAGAACTTAAAAGTATTAATGTTGAAGTAAGATTTGAAAAAGAAAATATAAATACACTATCAGGGGATGGAGAGCTTATGCTAACCATCCTCTCTTCTTTTGCTGAAGAAGAAAGTAAGAATATTAGCCAAAATACAAAATGGGCATTTAGAAAGAAGTTTCAAAGAGGAGAACTTTTAATAAACACAAAGCTATTTCTTGGATATGACAAGGATGAATTTGGAGATTTAGTAGTTAATAGAGAAGAAGCAAAGATTGTTCAGAGAATATTTCAAGAATATCTATCTGGTAAGGGAGTCTTTACTATAGCAAGAGAGCTTAATGATGAAGGTGTACCGACAATCAAGTGTGGACAGTGGCAAGAATCAACAATCTTACAGATATTAAAAAATGAAAAATACAAAGGGGATGCACACCTACAAAAGTATTATACACCAGATTATATAATGCACAGGACATATAAAAATGAAGGGGAAGTAGATAGCTATTATATAGAAGGAAACCATCCTCCAATAATATCTAATAAAATATGGGAAAAAGTCCAAGAAGAAATTGCTAGAAGAGCAGAAGAAAAGGGAAACATTGAAGGGGATAGGGCTAAATATACTAACAGATATCCTCTATCAGGAATGCTTTTCTGCAGTAAATGTGGATTTACCTTAAGAAGAAGGACTTGGAATAGTAAACTTAGCTGTAAAAAGATAGTATGGCAGTGTAGCAACTATATTATGAATGGAAAGGCTACCTGCACAGGAACTAAAATTGATGATGAAATAATTAGTGCCCTCAATTTAGAGGAAGAAACAATAGTAGAGGAGGGTATAAAGGATGGCAAAAAACATTACATTTATACCAGCAAGAACAAGAAACACAAACCTAGTAGAGAACCTAGAGCCACAGAAAAAGAAAATGGCAGCATATTGCAGAGTATCGACAGACCAATTAGAACAACTATCCAGCTATGAAGCACAGGTTAGTTACTACACCAACTTCATAGAAAACCATCCTGATTACGAAATGGCTGGAATTTATGCTGATGAAGGTATTACAGGAACTAACACTAAGAAAAGGGATCAGTTTAATAAGATGATTAAAGATTGCAAGGCTGGCAAGATAGATATGATAATAACCAAATCAATTTCTAGGTTTGCAAGGAATACTCTAGATTGCCTAAATTATATAAGAGAGCTAAAGGAGTATGGAGTAGGGGTTATATTTGAAAAGGAAAATATCAATACTTTGGACGCAAAAGGGGAAGTTCTGATAACAATATTAGCTAGTCTTGCCCAGGATGAGAGTAGATCTATTAGTGAAAACTGTACTTGGGGAATTAGAAGACAGTTTGAACAAGGAAAGGTTAGAGTTAACCATAAGAAGTTCCTAGGGTATGATAAAGATGAAGAAGGGGAACTTATTATAAATAAGAAGGAAGCAAAGATAATAAAAAGGATTTATATGGACTATCTTAATGGCAAAGGTGCTAATAGGATAGCAAGAGAGTTAGAAGAAGAGGGAGTTCCAAACTGGAATGGGAAGTCTAAATGGTATGAAAGCAGCATCAGAAAAATGCTACAAAATGAGAAATACAAAGGAGATGCTCTACTTCAAAAGACCTATACAGTAGATTTTTTAACTAAAGAGAGGGCAGTGAATAATGGAGAAGTTCCAATGTACTATGTAGAGAAAAGCCATCCAGCCATTATTGATAAAGAAACATGGGAAGCAGTACAGCTTGAAATGAAAAGAAGAAAAGACTATATGGAAAGATATGGAGTTAAGCAACTTGATTTTGCAAAGGTAGAAGACAATCCATTTAGCGGAAGAATTATATGTGGAAACTGTGGAAGTGCCTTTGGCAGGAAAACATGGAACTCTACAGATGAGAAACTAAAGAAAAGAGTATGGCAGTGTAATAAGAAATATGAAAAGAAGGGTGAGGTAAGGTGCAAGAATAAGCATATAGATGAAGAAATTTTATATAAAGCCTTTGTTAGTAGCTTTAATACCTTAGTTGAAAATAGGGAGCATTTTATAGCGAAGTGGGAAGTAGAGGATGGAGATGAACTTAGGAGATATAGAGCTAGGGAGTTTATTGATATCATTACGGATGATTCATCTTGTCAAGAATTTAATATAGAAATATTCTTTAAAATGGTTGAGAAAATGATGGTGTTTGAAGATGAAAAAGTACTAGTGAGTTTTCTAGACGGGTCAGAAGTTGAGTGCATATTTGAATAGTTCGGGGATATTGTAGAAGCCAGTTAGGATTTAGCAGGGATCCTAATTGGCTTTTTTTGTTTCTTCAGATATAATTATGGTTAAGATTGAAAATTAAAAATTTTTAATAAAGTGGTTGAGTAAATTATTAGTATTTAAAAGCTAGGAGGATGGTATTAATGGATTCAATTCAGCAGATTGCCATGTCAAAAATAGCGGATGTGTTATCTTCGGGGACTTTAATATACCCTACCCCTGATATTTGGAAAAAAATATTTTACAATGCCGGTCAAAGTGAATTGTACGAAGAAAATTCTATAAAGTTACATATTAGATGTGTCGATAGCTGGAATCAGATTTACAAACATGATGATAGATGCTATTCAGCTTTGTTAGATATATTTTCTTACACAATTGAAGATCTAGCGGTTTTTACCAAGATCGTTAACAGTATAGTATCTAAGATTAATATGTATAGCATTTTTAATGATGATGTATTTAGAGCATTTAGGAATACCTCACGCGGATTTGATTTAGATGTTGAGTTACTTAAGTGCGATTTCGAAAGAAAGATTAAATTATTAGATGAGTATAGTAACCAAGATTTTAAGTACCTAAAATCAAATTTAAACATTTTAGGTTTAGATATTACATTTGATGAAGTGAGGAATAATCAGCTTATTGTAAGTTCGTTCTCTTTCATAGAAAAGGCAGAAGATAAAAGCACGATGGTTACTTGGCTAGAACAATATTATCCTAACATATTAGAGTCCTACGAAGCTGCAATAAAAATGCATGGAGAGGGTAATTCAGTTGAGTGTTTGATAAATTGCAGAAATGTTTTAACCGGAATTTTTTCTTATAATAAAGATGAAAAAACTAAGTGGTATAGTGGGCTTCAAAAGGCTTGCAAAATGGATAAAAATATTTCAAATATAAAATCGCCCTCAAACATACCAAATTGGAGATGTAACCCCAATAATGAAGATATAAATAAGCGTTACAACTATCCTAGATTTAAAACTATTGCTCAACTATATTCATTCTTATCAGATTTAGGAGCACACAAAGATGAAGGCAATATTATTGATGGGATTGTAGATCATGAAAAACCAGAAATATCAGATGCTTTATTGGGATTGAGAATGACAGAGGATGTTCTAATCTGGTTATATCAAAACAGAGAAAATAATCTTTAGCAATTTTTTATTAGTGATATATAAGGAGGAGTTACATTGGATATTTCTTATCAAAAACACATAACTGGTTTTGAGCAAAGTGAGTTATTAGATGAGATAAAAGAAAAAAAGATTGAAATGTTAAGAACCCAATTTGTATCAGATTACTCTCTTCAAACTATTAGAAATATGAAAATTGATGAATATATAAATGGTAAGGGAGATAGAAGTACATTTTGCAATCGAATCGAAACAGAATTAAAGGAATGGGGTAATATGAAGGGCGCTTTCGCGACAAAATTTGGAGTTTACTATGGGACCTTTGGGACAGACACAAATAAAGAATATAGATTTGTAAAAAAATTTGGAGATACAGTAGAAGATGCATTCTATACTATAAAAAATGAAATAATTAACTTAATTAAAGCTGGTGAGACTAAAGATTTTGATAAAATAAATAGTAACCTAATTTCTCCAATGCTTAAAGGGAAAATACTATCAATTTATTATCCAAAAGATTATTTAAATATTTTTTCAAGTAGTCATTTAGATTTTTTCATAAACCAATTAAACCTTGGTCTTATTGAAGGCTTAACAGAGATAGATAAGCAAAATTTACTTTTAAAATATAAAAATAGCGATTTAATAATGAGAGGATGGAGTAATTATAAGTTCGGTAAATTCTTGTATTACTTATTTGGAAGCCCAACAAACGATAATGTAAAGGGTGTAATAAATACAGGTAGTAGCAAGACGGTTGTTGAACTGTTTCCTTCGCTTAATAAAGTGAAATATGAAGTAATTGAATTATCAACCCGAAATATTCACTCAAACAATTCTACTAATGTAAGGAATAAAAATGGAAAGGTAGATTTTGAAGAAAAGCATAGAAATTATAAAAGAATCGGGGATAGAGGAGAGCTAGTAGTCCTCAAATCTGAGATCGATAAACTCAAAAAATTAGGTAAGGCAGAACTTGTTTCTAACATCAAACATGTTTCAAAAGATAACGATTCAGCTGGTTATGATATATTATCATTTGATGAAGCCGGAAATGAAATATATATAGAAGTCAAATCAACTAAATCCAAACAAGGTGATGCTAATTTTTACATATCTGCAAATGAATTAGAAAGATCTAAAGGTGATATGAATTATTGGATATATGTGGTGTTTGAGGTGCATACAGTTAATCCGAAGATTTGGAGAATTAATAATCCTTTTGAAAACAATAAAGATGACATTGTTTTAAAACCAGTAACTTATAGGGTGAGTATAGGAGTAGAAGGTAATTCCTCCAAATAGACATTTAGTCTACTTATTGTTCTTGACAAATAGATAGTCTTAAGCAATTACTAGACTAACATTTGGCAAGGAGGTGTTCAGAATGAATGATGAACAAAGGCAACGAATAAAAATATTACGTTTTCAAGGTTTGGGATATAAACAAATAGCTAAAGAAACTGGATTATCTAGAGATTCTGTCAGGGGATATTGTAAAAGAAATGGTCTAGATGGATATGGAAATGAATTATTTGAAGAGTATAAGAAAACTATAGAAAGAGAATTTGTTAATATTTTATGTTTAAACTGTGGTGCAGAACTTGAGCAAAATAAGGTTGGACGAAAGAGGAAATATTGTTCAAAAAGTTGTAAAAATGAATGGGATAATACTCATAGAAAAGAGTATAAATTTATTTGCGAATATTGTGGTAGAGAGTTTAAGTCTTTAGGAACTAGTAAAAGGAAGTATTGTGATAATGATTGTTACACTAGGGATAGATTCTGGAGGAAAGAAGATGCAGCTGAAGTAGCAGCTAAAATTCTGGAATTCAAGAAGGTAAACAATTTGCCAGTTTGGCTCAAGGAATTACTCCTATCAGATAGTGAATCATAGGGGGAATCCTCTATTTGATTCGCATCAAAATTACTAGATCGGGGTATGTGCGAAAAGAAAATCTAGGTAAGAGTTTTTATAAAAGATATATAATTGTGTTAATTCAAAGGATTGATCGATTGTATAAATTAAGGTGATATCTCGAATCCCACAGATAGGGTAAAAGATTGTTGAGGGGGTTCACAATTACGCAAAGATGGCTATTTTGCGAGATTATATCACCTCTCTGCCCCAACCCACGTTGAGTGCGTAGTATTGATGTGTGCGTCCAGCGAAGCTGGCAAATGCTAACAGGTGAAAGTCCTGTAGTGGTAAAGGTAGGGCAGCCACTTAGTCAGTAACCAGCGTATGGAGTAATT
>JAAYSY010000124.1 GCA_012518235.1 Bacteroidales bacterium | reverse complement strand
GCAAATTGTTTATTGTTTGAGCATGAGGCTGTAGTAAAGAGATATGTACATAAATATTGGGAGCCATATCAGCAGTTACTTCAAATACATACTTCGTATCATTATCTGAAGAGACATTAATCCACTCCTGCTTTAAAACTCTTGAGCCATTCTCTAACGACACCAACGCTTTTCCATTGGATGCAGCAGGAATTATAGTAGTAACTTTCTCTCCTACCTGATACTCCTTCTTATCTACTGAAAAAGAAAGCATGGTGATACCTGATGGATCATATCTATTAGCTCTACCCCTCCAACTAGGCCAATCAATATACATTGTACCTCCAGTAGCATGTCCACCTTGAACATCTTTAATATAAACAAAGTATGCACCCCAATCAGGATAGTTGACTCTAAAGTTAATAGCACTTTTCCCTTTTGTAGTAGTTAACTTCCCTGATTTAATTGGTTTCTTAGAGGTATTATTTACATAATTAGATAAATAGTTGCTAGAGTTATCCCACCACCAACTCCAATCGAGTTTGTAAATATCATACTCTAATTCGCGTTGATCAATTAATTTACCTTGCTCATTAACAACTACTATATCCAGTTGATGATCTTCATCTGTTAACCACTCCTCTTCATTTTTCATTTGAACTCCTACAAATGCATCGAATGGAGCATAAGGTATTGTTTGCGTATATATACTAGCATTTCCTCCTGGCTCAAAGACTTGTGTTGTAAAATAAGCCTGTAGCATGCCAGGGGCTTCATTAGCCTCTGGCAACTCTAACTCTAGGGCTAATTTACCTTCTTCATTTAGCACTCCACTAAACAACTCCTTTTTTTGATATGAAAATTGGGTCGTGGGATTATTGAATTGATAATTATTAAACTTATCGAATTGCGTATTTACTCGTGCAAGAGACAGCTCTACCTTTGTTTTTAAGTTAGAAGCTTTTGCTCCTGTTAACCATTCAGAATATAGGTTGACTGGTAATGTTTTTCGTTTAGCTTGTATTAAATCATCGGGTAAACCCAAGTTGATTTTTAAACGATTGGGTTTAATAGTCTCTATTCGTAAAGGCTTATGAAAGGTACTTCCTCCTACTTTAACATAAGCATTCCATACTCCTGTTGGATCGTCTTGTGCTGTAGGAATAGTGAATTTATAAAATCCATTCAATCCATCTGTAGATGTTTTTTTTGTATAAAATTGACCTCTAGGATTAAATAACTCGAATGATACAGGATGATTAGCAGGTATACGTTGTTCTTCATCGTGTAGCATAAAAGTAATATGCAACGTATCACCTGGACGCCAAACACCTCTTTCTCCATAAATTAATCCCTTTAATCCTTTCTGAACTTCTTCTCCACCCACATCAAAACGACTCGTGGATTTTTCTTCCCCATCCACTAGTCGAACATATGTTTTTTGATTATTAGCTGAAGCTACAAGTACAAAAGGAACCCCCTCTACCTTCAATGTTGCTAAACCCTCTTTATCCGTTAATGTCTTCCCAATGGGTTGTAATTGATAGTTATATACTACAACCTCAGCTTTTGCTAGGGGTTCAACTGTAAGCAGATCACTTAAAGCAACCCAGACTTCTTTGTTCTTATTTCGCTTAACCGTAACTCCAATATTTGAAGCCATAACATTACATGAGGCGTGTCTATCTCCTGTCATATAAAAAGTAGGATGACATGGATTATTTCTTTCTCTCCAGTCGTACACACTCCAATCTACATTCTGATAGTAAGTAGAGTAATAATAATTAGGGTCATCCCAAGTTTCGTCATCTAATACATTAGGTGTTTGGGTTAATGGGTTATAGGTTGGTTTAACCACTTCTCCATTACAAGGGTATAATGAATATTCTTGTTTAAACGATAAGACAATGTGATATATTGACCCAGGGTCTTGTTTGAATAATTTAGCTAGATCAATAGAGAAATTATTCCATTTTGATAAATCATACCGTTGGTCTAGTGTTAAGTCAAGTGTTTCTTGATGCACTAAACGCCCAAACCGATTCAATTGACTATTTCCTGTAAACTTATTGTTTTGCAAAAATGAAAGTGCATTATTCTCATAAATTTGAATAACTTGTAAATCTACTGCACGCAAATTAACACTCTTAAAGGGTAAGATTAGTTCTTTTGAATTAGGTAATATAGCTGCATCAGTTAGTAATTCAACAGCAGGAAGAAATCGCTGAGCATCAAAGACAAAAGTTCTATCTGCACCTAAAGATTTATCTTCGTGATTTTTAATTCCCTGGTTTACTTTTAATGTATAACTCTCACTTTTAACTGGTTCATAGTAGAAATAAAGTCTGTTTTCATCTCTTTCAAAAGTATAAGATATGACATCTGAAAGTTCAACAAGTCCATTTAAATTTTGCTTGGTAGATAACGGGTCAGAGAATGTTAGTAGATAACCATTTTCGGGTAAAGATATAGGTTCTACCGAAAGTAACTCAAATGAGTTGAGAGCTGGAATTTTGACTACACTCTTCTCTAGTTGATTAATCCCAATAGATGAACCATCTACTAGTAATTCTAACTCTTGTGCTTCATCTGTTCTAGGGATGTTTGGGATTGTAAATCTATAAGTATTTGTCGATATCGTTTTTGATGTTACGACCTGTAATAAATCTTTTGTGTTTTTTATTTTAGCTGTAAACAAAGAAGACAAGTCTTCAATTTCTTCGGCATCACTAAAAGTTAATGTACCAGATAGCTCTACCTTTTCCACATTCGAAGAGGAAATATAAACAGGATTCACCGTCATAGTAAATAATTGCTCTATGACACGAAAAGAAAAGGAAAAAGTCTTTAATTCTTTAGGCACTGAGCCAAACTGCTCTAAATCAAAGTCCACTTGATATCGTTGCCCAGACTTAAAGTTTTCTGATGGGGTAAACTCTATTGTATTAGCCGATATCCATTGTGCATCACCTTTTACTTTTGGAGAAATAGAAAATGGATTTTTAGGTAGTTGAGTCAGCAATTCAATACCGGTTACGTTTTGAGTAAATTCAACTTGAATAGCGGAGTTTTTAGGTACAACTCCTCCTGTATAAGCACTGATATAAGGAGCAAATTCTGCAGTTGGTACAATATCTACGTCCAGTGATTTTTTACTAGAACAGCTATATATAAATAAAGAAAGCAGGATGAAACATCCTGCTAAAAGTTGATTACACTTTAGTTTCATCATATTCTAAGTTTGTTATAACCTAAAGATAAAACTATTCATGCAATATAGAATATTTTTAAGAGTTAAATATAAGATTAATTACTTAAACGTTCCTCCGATAATATCTAAGAGTTCATTTGTAATAGCTTGTTGTCTTGATTTATTATATTGTTGTGTTAAATCATCAATTAATTCTTCCGCATTATCTGTTGCTAATTGCATTGCTAACATACGAGCTGCATGTTCAGAAGTACTAGCATCTAACAAAACAGTAAACATTTTTAAACGAATAGCTTGTGGTATTAACTCAGCAATCAGTTCTTCTACCGATGGTTCCACAATATACTGGGGCGATGTAGACTGGTATTTACCAAGAATCTCACGACTTTTATTTTCTTGAACTAAAGAAGATAATTTAATGGGCAAATAGGTTTCAGTTGTCAACACCTGAGAGCTTACCATTCTAAAGTGATGGTATATCAAAATAACCTGATCTATTCGTTTAGCTAAGAAATCATCCATGAGTTGACTAGCCAACTCATGAGCTGTTTCAAAAGTAGGATTATCAGATAAACTTTGATAACTCTTAGGATAATCAATACTTTGCTTTCGAATAAACTCTTCTATTTTTCGCCCAATGGGATATACTGTTATAGCATCAGCTCCTATCGTCTCCTTATACTGATTATAAACCTCAGTAAACTCTCTGTTGACATTTGCATTAAAAGCTCCACATAAAGAAGTATTCGATGAAACAGCTATAATAGCCACTTTTTTTACTTTTCTTTCTTCTAAAAAAGGCGATTCTATTTCACCAATATCAGAACTAAGAAAATTAGTTAAAATATTATTCATCTGCTGCTGATAAGGATATAACCCTTCTATAGATTGCTGCCTTCTATGTAGCTTAGCCGAAGCAACCATCTGCATAGCAGATGTTATTTTCTGCGTACTTTTTACTGATGAAATTCTATTTTTTACTTCCTTTAATGAGCTCATACAATCTTACTATTTATAACGTCTACTTATTTGATCTGCTATACTCTCTAATGTTTTTGTAATATCATCATTAATAACACCCTTCGCTAAATTATTTAACACATCTTCTTGATGATTGATTTCTAAAGCTTCTAAAAAATCCTTTTCAAAAGCACGAACTTTGTCAAGAGGAACATCTTTTAATAATCCATGAGTACCACAATACAATATTGCAATTTGTTTCTCTACTGCCATAGGTGAATATTGAGGTTGTACTAATAATTGTACATTCTTTTGTCCTTTATCAAGAGTAGCCATAGTTACTCTATCCATATCACCACTAAATTGAGCGAAAGCTTCTAACTCTCTATATTGAGCTTGTTCAATTTTCAATGTACCTGCAACTTTTTTCATAGCAGGAACTTGTGCATTTCCACCTACACGAGAAACAGAAATACCCACATTAATAGCTGGACGATTTCCTTGATTGAATAAACCTTCATCTAAGAAAATTTGTCCGTCAGTAATAGATATTACGTTTGTTGGAATATATGCAGAGACATCCCCTGCTTGGGTCTCAATAATAGGTAGAGCTGTTAATGAGCCACCTCCTTTTACCATACCTTTAAGAGTATCGGGTAAATCATTCATTTGACTTGCTACTTCATCTTGATCAATGATTTTAGCAGCACGCTCAAGTAAACGAGAGTGTAAGTAAAATATATCACCAGGATAAGCTTCACGACCAGATGGACGACGTAAAATTAAGGAAACCTCTCTATAAGCTACAGCTTGTTTGGATAAATCATCATAAACAACTAATGCATGTCTACCTGTATCTCTAAAGAATTCACCAATAGCCGCTCCAGCAAAAGGTGCATAATATTGAAGAGCTGCAGGTTCTCCGGCAGTTGCTGCTACAATAATTGTATACTCCATTGCATTATGTTTACGCAATGTTTCTACAATAGAGGCTACTGTTGATGCTTTTTGACCTATAGCTACATAAATACAATAAACAGGGTCTCCTGCTTCAAAATATCTTCGTTGATTAATTATTGTATCAATAGCAATAGATGTTTTACCTGTTTGTCTATCACCAATAATTAACTCACGCTGTCCTCTACCTATAGGTATCATGGCATCGATTGCTTTCAGTCCTGTTTGAAGAGGAACATTTACAGGCTCTCTATAGATTACTCCAGGGGCTTTTCGCTCCAAAGGCATTTCACAAAATGGACCCTTAACATCCCCCTTACCATCTAATGGGTCTCCTAAAGGATCAATGACACGTCCTAGTAAACCTTCACCTACTTTTATAGACGCAATTCTTCCTGTCCGTTTTACAATATGTCCCTCTTTTATTTGATCAGTAGGACCAAGTAATACAGCACCTACGTTATCTACCTCTAAATTCATTACAATAGCCATAATTCCGTTTTCAAACTCTAAAACTTCACTTGACTCTGCATTTCTTAGACCATAGATGCGGGCTACACCATCACTTACTTGAAGTACAGTTCCTATTTCATCTAGTTCTACTCTTGTCTCTATTCCTTCTAATTGTTGATGGAGAACCTCTGAAACTTCACTTACTCTTATATCATCATTTATTGCCATAAATTCTTCTTAATTATACAATTCTACGATTCTTGTCTATGAATTGCTGTTTAATTCTATTTATTCTTGATGCCACACTAGCATCTAATCTATACCCTTCAAAGTCGAAGATAAAACCTCCATCAATTGCAGGATTTATAATAGTAAATAAACGCATATCCATCTTCAAAATAGTAGATGATATTTTTGTTATTTTTTCTTCTGTTTCTTTATCTACTGGAACTGCAGTAGTAAGAACACCAATACCTATTTTCTTATGTCTTCTATATAAATCCATATACCGCAGACAGATAAAGTGCAAATAGGACTCTCTATGTTGTGTTAAAATCAATTTTAAGAAACGTATATACTCTTTACACTCTCGAGGATCATCTCCATTTTTGCGTTTGGATGCCTCAAGTAATAAGTCATATTTAACTTTGCGAGAAATTACAGGACTATCCATTGCTTCTTGCAATTTAGGTAACTCCTGAAAATTCTCTCTCAAAGTCCACATGAAATGAAAAACACATCGTTCAGCTTTATGATTAATAGTATAAGCAAGAAGTGCTTTTGCATAACGAGTAGATATTATTCCTATTTTCATTGTTATTTATACCACTTTAGAGTTAATAACTTCATCTATCATCTTATCTATCATTCGCATTTGATCTTTTTCGTCTCTTAGCTTTTCTCTAACCACTTTCTCTGCAATTTCTACCGAGAGAAGCCCAACCTGCTTGCGAATATCACGAATTGCATTGTCTCTTTCAGTTTGAATTTGCCGCATAGCGTGATCAAACTCTTGCTGTGCAGCAATAGAAGCCTTACGTTTTGCTTCTTCTATGATTCGATCACGTTGAGCAGTAGCTTCGTTTAACAAACGAACTTGTTCTTGATTCGCTTTTTCTATGATTGCTTCTCCCGTTTGAGTCAGTTCTTCATACCTTATATTTGCTTCCTCGGCCTTTATTAATGCTTCATCTATATACTTTTTACGGTTATCAACCCCTTTGGTGATAACTGGAAAGCCATATTTAGCCAATAAAATAAATACGATAGTAAAAACAACAATCGTCCAAAAAAGTAATCCAAAATCTGGTGTTAACAAGGACATAGCAATCTATTTATACAAATAATACTAAAAGACAAACAACAATAGCAAATAGAGCTGCACCTTCTATTAAAGCTGCAACAACAATCATCGTAGTACGAATATCATTTGCAGCCTCAGGTTGCCTTGCTATAGCTTCTAGAGCTGATTTACCAATTTTACCAATGCCTAATCCAGCACCGAATACTGCAAGAGCAGCACCTATTGCAGCAGCAAAATGACTTAATTCCATACCTGTAGAGGCTGCTTGTAACATTAAAGTTGTCAACATAATCTTTCTTTTTTATTAGTTAAAAATATTTTAATTTTCTATTTATAATTTCTATATAATCTCTATTCTACAACCTTCTCTTTGGGTTGAGCTAATCCTATAAATACGGCTGATAACATTGTAAACACATAGGCTTGTATAAAAGCAACAAGTATTTCTAATACAGTCATAAACATATTAAATATAACTGAGGTTACCGTCATAGGACCATAAATAGCTGGACCAAAACTTGCTGTTATAAAAATCAGACAAGTTAATATGATCATGACCATATGACCCGCTAATAGATTTGCAAATAAACGAATCATTAGGGCCACTGGCTTGGTTAACACTCCAAACAATTCAATTATGGGCATTATTGGAATTGGGACTTTTAACCAAACAGGAACATCTGGCCAAAAAACATCCTTCCAATAATCTTTTGAACCAAAAACATTAGTTACAAAAAAGGTAGCTAACGCTAAAAATAGGGTCACAGCAATATTTCCTGTTACGGTAACTCCACCCGGAAATATAGGTATCAACCCCATTATATTATTCAAAAAAATAAAGAAGAAAGCAGTTAATAAATAAGGTGAAAACTTCTTATAGTTTGATCCCACACAAGGTTTGATGATTTCATCATTTATCATCATAATAAATGCTTCCATAAACCCCACAAAACCTTTTGGTGCTTTCTTTATCGTATCGTTTTTTTTATACCAACGAGCAACTCCTAAAATTATTATAAGAAGTAACGCACTATTAATAAATAACGCCAGTGTAACTTTTGTTATAGATAAATCAAGAGGTCTTACCTCTTCCCCTGCTTTATTCTTCACTACTATTTTTCCACTGTAAAGGCCATTCTCAGCGATATAATAATCATTATATCCACCCTTATTTTCTTGTAGCTTCTTTGATGAAAAAAATGACCACCCTTTTTCTTTATTATATAAAATAACAGGAAGATGAATGGTTATTTCTTTCTCTCCAATAGTTGTGATGTGCCACCCATATGAGTCTTCAACGTGACTAAATAAAATTTCTTTCACATCTACTTGTTTCTCATCGTTCTGTGCATAAACAGATGACGTAGACAAAACAATAAAGCTAGTGAGTATTATAACTAAATACTTAATATTATTCATTCTATTTTTTCTTCAATTTAGAAAAAAACCAAGTGTCATATACTAAAAAAACCATATAAAAAGACATAAAGATTAAACTGAAAGCTTTTGCATTTTCTTTAAAAGCAAAAATAATGATAAACAGTATAATCATTGAAAGAACAATTTTCATGGTTTTAGCTAACAGAAAAACATATAAAACCTTTTTACTACTTAGGCTCTTAATCGCCTTATTAGCTAGAAAACGAGTAATCAAAGCATATCCATAAAAGAATAATGGTATGAAAGGATAACTTGAAAAGTAACTCCCGGGCAGTAGATACACTAAGATTATTAAACTGACAACAATACAACCTACTGTTAAAAGAGTTACAATTAAAACATCACTTGTAGGTTTTATTATTGTTGAAGATTTTAATTCCATAAATCAATTAGCCTCTTAAATAGTTGTAACACACACTGTAATTTTATTATCATTCATTTCAACAAAACCGCTAGTAATAGCTAATTCTTTTTCTCCATTTTGAGTTTCAAATTTTATATTACCTTTAGTTAATGAAGAAACGATAGGTGCATGACGTTTTAATATAACAAACGGACCTCGTGTACCAGGCAGTGTTACCTGTTTTACTTCACCTTCAAATATTTTTTTACTGGGCGATACAATTTTCAACATTAAGTCCATTTTATTTATTTATTTAGTTTGTTCTAATAGTTTTTCTCCTTTGGCTATAGCATCTTCTATCCCCCCAACATTAAGGAAAGCTTGTTCTGGCAAATGATCAACTTCACCATCTAAAATCATTTGAAATCCTTTAATCGTATCCTCTATAGGAACAATTACACCCGGTATACCCGTGAATTGTTCAGCAACAGAGAAAGGTTGAGACAAGAAACGCTGAACTCTTCTTGCACGATTTACTAATACTCTATCGTCCTCTGACAGCTCTTCCATACCCAAAATAGATATAATGTCTTGCAGTTCCTTATTGCGTTGCAATATCTGTTGTACACGCATTGCTGTATTGTAATGCTCTTCACCAACAATATTGGGGTCTAAAATACGTGAGGTTGATTCCAAAGGATCAACAGCAGGATAGATACCCAACTCAGTAATTTTTCGACTTAATACCGTGGTGGCATCTAAATGGGTAAATGTAGTTGCAGGAGCAGGGTCTGTTAAGTCATCTGCAGGAACATATACAGCTTGTACCGATGTTATGGAACCATTAACTGTAGAAGTAATTCGCTCTTGCATTGCTCCCATTTCTGTAGCTAATGTTGGTTGATAACCAACAGCAGAAGGCATACGGCCTAAAAGGGCAGATACTTCAGAACCAGCTTGAGTAAATCTAAATATATTGTCTATAAAAAACAAGATGTCTCGTGATCCTGTTTTTGATCCCATATCTCTAAATGCTTCGGCAATAGTTAATCCCGATAAAGCAACAGATGTTCTAGCACCTGGTGGTTCATTCATTTGACCAAAAACAAGGGTAGCCTGAGATTTTTCCACTTCATCATAATCGACCTTGGTTAAATCCCAATGGCCTTCCTCCATACTTTTTCTAAACTCCTCACCATAACTTATTACACCTGACTCAATCATTTCACGAAGCAAATCGTTTCCCTCACGAGTTCTTTCACCCACGCCAGCAAATACAGAATATCCCCCTTCTTTTTTAGAGATATTATTCATCAGCTCCATGATTAAAACTGTTTTACCTACACCAGCACCACCAAATAAACCAATTTTTCCTCCTTTAGCATAGGGTTCTAGCAGGTCAATTACTTTGATACCTGTAAATAGAACTTCTTGTGTTGTAGTTAAATCTTCAAACTTAGGAGGCTCTCTATGAATAGGATATGCACCTTCCCTATCTAAGGGTTTCATTCCATCAATAGGCTCACCAATTACATTCATTAAGCGACCTTTAATTTGCTCACCAATAGGCATAGTAATAGGTGTATTCAACCTGTTTACTTTCATACCTCTCCGCAACCCGTCAGTACTATCCATCGCTACTGTGCGAACCGTATTCTCTCCAATGTGCTGATAGACCTCAACAATTAAAGGATGATGGCCTCTATCTCGAGGTATCTCTAATGCTTCATGAATGCTAGGTAATAACTGATCATTTCTAGCTTGTAATGGATTCTCTTCTCTTTCAAAAGAAACGTCTACAACTGGACCAATTACCTGTGATATATATCCGAAAACTTCTGACATAGATTCTTTATTTATTTTTTATGCTCCAAATAGTAACCAAAGATATAAAAACAACTTATGGTTTAAATTGTTTTCATTTTAATAGACTGCTACAAACACAACTATCTCTTTTTTATATGCTTGATAGTTCAAACATAAACAAAACTATAACACGATGAATAGTTTTACGTGTTAAGAAAAACAGATAGCGTGTTAAACATCATTAAAGGAATTCGTACTATAATATATTTTTGAAACTCTCTCCCAACCTACTACTGATGGGAATCTCTTAATAAATCATTCACTGTTTTGACAGGATTAAACGTGGCAAGTGGCACTTCAACAAAAACCGTATTCCAATCACTCATGGCACCATTCCATAATCCAGGTCTTTCCAATGCTTTAAGCTCTTTACCATTCATCGATTTCTTTGAAATAAAACCAGTGTTTTTATCGATATAATTTTTCAAGTTGAATTTTCCACCATTATAATCCCTTACACCACAAACTAAATCTACAGGATTAAAGTGTGTTCCTCGCCTAAACATCTCTAGATATTCGTTATTGTTAGAATCAATCTGCGAGCTCTCTAATATTTGAGGAGAAATAGTACCATCACTATTATAGGCTAAAAATGGACCACCTCCAGGCTCACCTACATTTTCCACCATACCACAAACACGAAGTGGTCTATTTAGTTTTTCCTTTAAGTAAAGCACTAATACAGAATCTTCTAAGTACTTTGTTTCTGGATTTTTACAACACAAGGTTTTTTGTACAAATTGAAGAATTTCTAATACTTGATCATGACTATATCTGCCACTATCTAATAATCGCAAATAATTAAATATTTTCGATTGTACTGAAACTAAAACTCCAGCTAATATCTGCTTATATTTTATTGTTTCAGCTTTCAAATGATCAGGAACTACATTATCGATATTTTTAATAAATATAACGTCTGCGTTTAGATCGTTTAAGTTTTCAATTAATGCTCCATGGCCTCCTGGTCTAAAAACCAAATTTCCCTCTTCATCTCGAAATGGACTATTATCCATATCCACAGCAATAGTATCGGTACTTGGTTTTTGTTCAGAAAAGGTTATACTATAACGAACCCCCAAAGTTGACTCATAAACTGATTCAACGTTTTTCAATAAATTTTGAAATAAATCTTTATGTTCTGAAGACACAGTAAAATGCACATTCACTACACCACTTTTTGTTGCTGCATATTTAGCACCTTCAACTAAATGTTCTTCAAATGGTGTTCTAGCACTTTCTTTATAACTATGAAATTTAAGCAAACCTTTTGGTAGACTCCCATAGTTAAGTCCACTATCTAGCAATAATAGTTCTATAATAGTTTTGTATTCTTTGTTTTCTATTAATTCAAGAACACCTCTTTCTTTTGTTTTCTTTGATTTTCTACATATTTCATCTAAATCATCAAAAAAAGCAAATTCTTGAATTTTATTAAAAAACATCTTTTCAAAAGATGTTGTAGGTGTTGAGTAATTAGCAGATAAAAAACCATATAAGTCTTTAAACATTCTACTAGCAGCTCCAGAAGCTGGAACAAATTTCATAATAGTATATGGGCCAGTTATATAGTCTTCCCATACGGCCAAATATTCCTCTTCTTGATGATTATTTAGAGATACTATACCGTAATGAGTATTTGCCTCACTATGTAGTTTTAAGTAAGGAAACCCTTCCTTGAATCGCTTTAACTGCTTATTAAACTCCTCTATTGAAATACCTTTGCTCTTTAGCACTTCATTCTCTTTACCTGTCATTACATGCTGTTTTTAAATTTCATTCTATAATATATAGATAAAGATCGATAAATTTTAATTATCGAGAAAACATATTGAATAATATATTTGACGGATCACCTGCAAAAGTAGGGGGGG
>JAAYSY010000123.1 GCA_012518235.1 Bacteroidales bacterium | reverse complement strand
TTTGAAGAAGTGAAGTAATTTCGTATAGAAGCGAATATTAAAGATAAAAAAGCCACTGTAAGTAATACATTACAGTGGCTTTTTCTTTATTGTTTTATAGCTAGAAAAAATCATTAGATAGAGTAATAAATAGGTGAGATAAAAGTTGGGTTTTTTTTAATGAAGGGATTTGTAATTTTACAATCCCTTTTTTAGTATATTAGAGGAATAAGAAACCTTAATTTATATAGCAAAGTCTATATTTTTACTATTAAAATTTAATACTATGTCGTATCGAGTTAAATTAACACCTATTTTATTGTTGATTTTGTTGTTTGGTTCATGTGTCCAGAATAAACAAAGTGAAGTATTTATAAAAGTTGAAACCCCTGCACGTCCTAGTGGACAGGAAGATGTAGTGGGACTTGTAACAGAGAAGTTGAGTACTGTTAGGGTAGGGTTTATTGGATTAGGAATGAGAGGACCAGGTGCAGTGAGTCGATTTACTCATATTCCTGGAACTGAAATTGTAGCTTTATGTGATTTATCAGAAGAGCAAGTAGAGAAGTCACAAAAAATGCTAGAGGAAGCAGGATTACCTAGGGCAACAGGTTATTATGGAGATACGGATGCTTGGAAAGAATTATGTGATAGAGATGATCTTGATTTAGTTTATATTGCTACGGACTGGAAAAATCATGCAAAGATGGGTGTCTATGCCATGGAGAAAGGTAAACACGTAGCTATTGAAGTTCCTGCTGCAATGACGCTCGAAGAGATTTGGTCGTTAATTAATACCTCAGAAAAAACAAGAAAACACTGTATGCAATTAGAGAATTGTGTATATGATTTCTTTGAGTTAACTACCTTAAATATGGCTCAGCAAGGTTTATTTGGTGAGCTTCTACATGTTGAAGGGGCTTATATTCATAATTTAGAGGATTTTTGGAGTGCTTATTGGAATAACTGGAGGTTAGATTATAATAAAAACCATCGTGGGGATGTTTATCCAACTCATGGTATGGGACCAGCTTGTCAATTGCTAGATATTCATCGTGGTGATAAAATGAATTACCTAGTATCAATGGATACTGAATCTATAAATGGTAAGAAAAATGCTAAAGTGATGTATGGGAAAGAGGTGGATGAGTTTAAAAATGGAGATCATACTTTAACTTTAATCAAAACAGAAAAAGGAAAAACTATTCATATTCAACATAATGTAATGACACCTCGTCCTTATAGTAGAATGTATCAATTGACTGGAACTACTGGTTTTGCAAATAAATATCCGGTAGAAGGTTATGTCATTGAATCAGGAAGTGTAAATAAAGATATTATTCCTGATCATGAAAACTTAAATTCGCATGGTTTTGTTTCTGAAGAGATGAAAAAAATACTTATGCAAGAGTATAAACATCCTATTCATAGAGAGTTGGAAGAGAAAGCTAAAGAGGTAGGTGGTCATGGTGGAATGGATTTTATTATGGATTATCGAATGATTTATTGCTTACAAAATGGATTACCACTCGATATGGATGTGTATGACTTGGCTGAATGGTGTTGTTTAGCTCCACTAACTGCAATATCCTTAGAGAATAATTCAGCTCCTGTTGAGATACCCGACTTTACTCGTGGAGGTTGGGATAAAATAAAAGGTTATCGTCATGCTTTTGTTGATTAATCTATCTATTCTTCTATAAATAGAGATACATTTGAGAATGTAATTTGTCTTATAATAGTTAATAAAAAACGGCTACTTCAATTTAGAGTAGCCGTTTTTACTTATGTGTTTTAATAGTAACTAGCGTTACTTCTTTTTCTGAATGCTTTTGAGCCATTCTATTTCCTTTGCCCAAAGTGTATCATCGGGAGTTTCTAAAATAATAGGCATGTTATTAAATCGAGAATCATTCATGAATTTTTCAAAGAATTCTGGACCTAGTAATCCTTTACCAATGCTATCATGTCTATCTACGCGACTGCCTAATTCTTTTTTAGAATCATTTAAATGAATTCCCTTTAAGTATTGAAATCCTACTTCCTTTTCAAACTCGTCAAATACACCGTCATAATTTTCTAGTAGGTCATATCCTGCTGTAAAAGTATGACAGGTATCTAAACATACACCTACACGACTCTTATCTTCAATTTTATCAATAATATAACCTAAATGCCAAAAGACATAGCCTAAATTACTACCTTGACCTGCTGTGTTCTCTATCACTGCAACAACAGATTCTGTTTTATCTAAGGTTATATTAATACTTTCAGCAATACGATCAAGACATTCTTCTTCAGAAATTTTACGTAAGTGACTACCTGGATGAAAATTCATTAATTTTAATCCTAATTGTTCTGCCCGTTGCATTTCATCAAGAAAAGCTTTTCTACTTTTCTCTAATTGTTCTTTCTCAGGATGTCCTAAGTTAGTTAAATAGCTATTGTGAGGTAGAATGTAGTCAGCCGATAAATCATACTCTTTGCAGTGTTCCTTAAATTTACTAATATTTTCATCAGTTAAAGGTTTAGCAAACCATTGACGTTGATTTTTAGTAAATAAAGCAAAAGCACTGGCACCAATATTCTTTGCATTAATCGGTGCATTCTCTACTCCTCCAGCTGCACTAACATGTGCTCCAATATATTTCATAAGTTAATTCATTTTTTAATACTGCTAATATTATAGCCTGTTCTAGTATTAATAACGAATGATAAGAGGTATTTGTTTTCTAAAGGGTTTTTATTCTTTATTAGAGTCAACTAGATTACTCACTTTTTCTAAGTTTTTAGCAATCATAGAATCGTCCAGTGAATAGTTAACCAAATCGCCTGATAAATATTGATCATATGATGCCATATCAATTAATCCATGACCTGATAAATTGAATAAAATAACTTTTTCTTCACCAGTATCTATGCATTTCTTAGCTTCTCTAATCGTTGCAGCTATAGCATGACATGATTCAGGTGCAGGAATAATTCCTTCAGCTTTAGCAAATAAACAACCTGCTTCGAAGGATTCTAATTGGTCAATATCAACTGCCTCCATTAAGTTGTCTTTTAATAACTGAGAAACAATAACCCCAGCTCCATGGTAGCGAAGTCCTCCCGCATGAATATTAGCAGGAGCAAAGTTATGACCTAATGTATACATAGGTAAAAGAGGAGTATATCCAGCTTCATCACCAAAGTCATACATAAACTTACCTCTAGTTAGTTTAGGACACGATGCTGGTTCGGCGGCAATGAATCTCATTTTCTTTGGTTGAGTACCATCTAGCTGATGACGCATAAAAGGAAAAGCAATACCTCCAAAGTTCGATCCACCCCCAAAACAAGCAATAATCATATCAGGTTCTTCACCTGTCATTTTCATCTGCTTTTCTGCTTCTAATCCTATAATTGTTTGGTGAAGTGTAACATGACTTAATACCGACCCTAAAGTATATTTACAGTTAGGAGTTGTTGTAGCTAGTTCAATAGCTTCTGATATAGCTGTTCCTAATGAACCTTGATGCGTAGGGTGAGCCGTAAGTACATCTTTACCTGCACGTGTAGACATGGAAGGAGATGGAGTTACCTGTGCACCAAAAGTTTGCATTATACTTTTTCTATAAGGCTTTTGTTGGTAGCTAATTTTTACTTGATAAACAGCAGCCTCTAAACCAAAAACACTAGCAGCATAAGCAAGAGCAGCTCCCCATTGACCAGCTCCAGTTTCTGTAGTTATATT
>JAAYSY010000122.1 GCA_012518235.1 Bacteroidales bacterium | reverse complement strand
GCGACATCGGCAAACTAAAACTCACCACAAAACCAGCCGAACGATCCATCGAAGACATGAAAGACTGGGTAAAAAAACAAATATCCCCCACAATCGCCGCAATCATGCAAGCGAATGAAGGAGATACCGAATGGCTCTACGCCATGATCATAAACGGATCCACCCGCCTAAAAACCAAACACAAACAAGCCATCGCACAACACCTCAATAAAAAGGAGTAAATACGCTCATATTAGTAAAACGGACACAAAATAACTCCTGTTTATCGACAATCTGAAACTATTTAAAGCCTTACTTAAAATAGTGATATACTGTGATTAGAATAAAGTGATGTTGAAAAGGAGCTAATTCTATGTTTAAAATCGGCGATAGGGTTGATCACATTGAGTATGGAGAAGGGGAAATCGTATCCTACAACACTGAAAAGGATAGTGCCACAGTATCTTTTAATAAAGAACATCTCATCCTTGCAGGAAAAATTACAGATACAGATAATTACTTTGAAGATAATAGAGTGTTAGAAAAAACCTCATTTATTGAAGTCCATACAGCAACCTTGGACAGAGTTACTAATTGTTATTCTTGCAAAAAACACCTAACAAGTGTATCAGGTCCTACATGTGAAAAGTGTAAGTGGATTGTTTGTGATTGCAAAGCATGTGGTTGTAATTATAAAAAACCTAAAAATGTTCTGAACCAAGTCTAAGTGAGATTATGATAATAAAAGTTATAGTTACAAGGGAACAATAAAAAGACCTGAAGTGTTATATTCAACAACTTCGGGCCTTTTTATGTTAAACTTTTATCTTACAAGTTTAGTGATTGTTAAAAAGTAAGTAATTATGTGTGCGAAATTTGCAATTTTATTATAAACCATTTATAATAAAATTTATCATGTTAATGAATTGGAGTTATATAAATGTTAAATATAATATCATTATTTTCTGGCGCAGGTGGAATGGATTTAGGATTTAAAAATGCAGGGTTTAATATTATCTGGGCAAATGATTTTGAGAAAGATGCCGTTAAAACATATGAAAGAAATATCGGTGATCATATTGTATTAGGTGACATTACTAAGATTAAATCTGATAATATTCCTGGAAACTCAGGTGAAATAGATGTGATAATAGGTGGTTTCCCATGCCAGGGATTTAGTGTTGCTAACACTAAAAGAAGTATGAAAGACAGTAGAAACTTCTTATATTTAGAGTTACTCAGAGTAATTAAAGAAAAACAACCAAAATTTTTTGTTGCGGAAAACGTCAAGGGACTAATTTCTATGAAACAAGGAAAAGTATTGGATATGATATTAAACGATTTCAGGAAAATTGGATATACTGTAGATTATCAATTATTAAACGCTGCTGATTATGGTGTTCCTCAATCAAGAGAGCGCGTAATCATTATAGGAAATAGAATAGGTGTCCCGAATATCTTTCCCGATAAGACTCATGGAGTTTATAATGATAATTTATTTACGGATACTAACAAGGAATTATTACCACACATTACAGTGAAGGATTCTATTGGTTTCTTATCAGATGTAGAATTATTTAATGGAAAGTTAATTGATCATGTAGTTGTTGACGGTAGAAAAATTTACAATCATGTGGCTTCTACAAAAGTAGAAGATACTTTTTGGGGTAGAAAATATGAAGTAGATCAAGCAGATATTTGCGATTATTTAAAATATTGGAGATCTAAATCAGATTGGAGCGTAAAAAAAATTGATGAACATTTCGGTTACCGACATACGGCAGGACATTGGTTTAGAAAAGACAACGACTCAGGTAGTATTCCTAAACCCAGTGATTGGTGGGAACTGAAAAAGCTCCTTAATTTCGATGATAAATTTGATAAAGAAGTTACGACTTATATAGAAAAACCAATACTCTATGAACAATCTTTAAGAATTACTAATTGGGATAGACCTAGTGATACAATTACAGCAACATCACCAGAGATACACGTAAATAAAAAACGTAGACTATCTGCGAGAGAATGTGCAATCCTTCAAACATTTCCAGATGACTTTATTTTCGAAGGTAGTTTAAACTCATTATATAGACAAATCGGTAATGCTGTACCGGTTCTATTAGCAGAGAAGATTGCAAGTGAGATAAAAAAGTGTTTAACTAGTCAGTAGTTAGATGCTTTTTTTTATTTGGAGGGATTTAATGTCTTTGCAGTCTAATACAGGAATCACTAACGCTCAAAAGGAAATTTTAGATCTAGAAAAACGTTATTTCGATTTGCTATTTAAAATAGTCAATTCAGATTCATTTAAGACAGATTTACTGAATATAGAGCGAGAAATAAGCGATCGCTACCACGACTATGCCAATGTTTGGAATTTGAAAAACAAGTTAAAAAATCCTGCGGAAAGGTTAGTTTTACATCATATGTACACAAACCCATTGATTAATAATAAAATCACTGGATTGTACACTTCAGCTGTCAGTTCAGATATTGGATTACAAACTGAGGATGTTGTTTTATGTGTAGATGTTAAGACTAATGACTTAATTGGAAATAGAGGTGATCATAACAGAATAACCGCTGAAAAAAACCAGATTTCTTTTGCAAACACTAATTATCCTTTAGTAAATACTACAGCTAATTTGGATAAAAACTCTCGTTATAAACCACATAATCCAATTTTAACTTATGTCGTAAAAATTGGATATGCAGATGATGGAACAAGATTTAATCTAGTAAAAAGTGATTTAGGAACTTTTACTATTCAAGTTGCTTGTGTACCTAATGGAAACTTAGGATCACTATTCAATAACAATATTTTAACAGGATTTAAAACTTACTCTTATAAAGATGAAGTTGATCCTAATCCTAGTTTTATCAAATACTATCCAGATAAGGATACTTGCATACAAGATTTACAGAGTCGATACTCTCTAATACCTAATGTTGATAAGGAGGCTTATAGAGATATTTCCACGGGGAAGGTTTGGGTTGCAACTACTAAGGCAAGAAGACATTGCGCAAGAATTATTACTAGTGGTAGTACAGCAAGACTTAATACTGATATTTTAACAAACAGACTTGACTCAACTGGGGCCCCATGGGTTGGTTATAAAACAATAACTTATTAAGTTCTTATCAATAACAAAATAACTAAAAAAAGCATCTAGCGAATACATATGATTTGAATACATAATAGTAAGGAAATAAAATTTAAAAGAAAATTAGACTGTGATCGTGGTCTAATTAAAATATTAATGTACTCTTCCATCTAAAAGAGTACATTTTTTTTGTTGACATTAAAGGGTTTATAATTTACAATATAGTTAAATGTACGGTTACATTATGTAAAGATATAATTCAGTACATATGAGAGGGTGATAAATATAACTAAG
>JAAYSY010000121.1 GCA_012518235.1 Bacteroidales bacterium | reverse complement strand
TTTGTGTTGGAAAAACATTAACACCACGTATAATTAACATATCATCACTACGCCCCATAATGCGACTCATGCGAACTAATGTTCGCCCACACTCACACGTCTCATAATGAAGTGAAGTCAAGTCTTTGGTACGATAACGCAACAAAGGCATCCCCTCTTTCGTTAGGTGCGTAAATACTAATTCTCCAATTTCACCGTGAGCCACTGGTTGTAATGTAACGGGGTCAATAAGCTCTGGGAAAAAGTGATCTTCATTTATATGCGATCCATTTTGGAATTGACATTCATAAGCCACCCCTGGACCTGCCACTTCACTTAAACCATAAATATCGTAAGCTTTAATACCTAGTTTTTGTTCAATGTCTTTACGCATTCCTTCGCTCCAAGGCTCTGCTCCTAATATACCTATTTTCAACTTAAACTCCTCTCTAGGTAAATCCGAATCTTTAACAGCATCAGCTAAATAAAGTGCATAAGATGGCGTGCAACACAAAACTGTTGATCCAAAATCATGCATTATCGTTATCTGTTTATCGGTATTTCCACTCGAAGTAGGAATAACAGAGGCTCCAATATTTTCAGCCCCATAATGAGCACCTAACCCTCCTGTAAAAAGACCATATCCATAAGAAATCTGAAAAGAATCTGTTCCATCGGCACCATAAGCTGTAAAAGCTCTAGACAAACACTCGGTCCATGAAAATATATCTTTCCGTGTATATCCTACTACGGTAGGTTTTCCTGTAGTACCCGATGATGCATGAAATCGAGCAATCATTGAAGTTGGAACGGCACATAATCCAAAAGGATAGTTGTCTCTTAAATCTAATTTTGTTGTAAAAGGAAGCTTTACTATATCATCTATACCCTGAATGTCATCGGGAGTTATATCTAACTCCTGCATCTTTTTTCTATAAAAAGGAGTATTATGATATACATAATCCACCATTCTTTTCAATCGTATATCCTGAATTTTTCTCAATTCAGCACGACTCATGCACTCTATACTTTCGTTCCAAATCATGTATCTATTTGTGTTTTTGTCAGAAAAATACTTTTTATTATATAATATTCTTGCAAAGAAACAGAAATTCTTAATAAAAAGGAAGATAAAGGCTATTTAAATAGAACAAATCTCTATTCTATTACTACCATAAAAGTAATCAGCACTAACTATCATCTTAAGGGTTCATGACATTTACCCTGTGGGTTTTTTGAACACCCTCCAGATGTTAAATTGCGTATTGATAAGTAGCTTATACCGCAATACTTGCAAACATAATTAGATTGTTCTGCTCCCTCATAGGGTATATGATTTTTACTTGTTGGATTTTTTAAACAGCCACCCGAGGTTAGATTACGCAGAGATGAATACTCTATTCCACAATAATAGCAAGGGTATTTTGACTTAATAGGCCCCTCATAAGGTACGTGATATTTTCCACTTGGATTCTTTGAGCAGCCACCCAAGGTTAAGTTACGTACTGACGAATACTCTATTCCACAGTATTTACAATAGTATTTACTCATAATATTAGTTTGAAGATATTTAATTTAATCTGTTATAGTTGTAATATCATATGCAGGCTTAGGATATTTTTTGTTTGCAATATATTGTTTCACCTTAGATACATCACTCTCAGTTATATAAAACTCATAATTAGCATAATCTTGAACCTTAATAGTCCCTACATAAAAGAAACCCCATTGATCAAAAAAGTCAGTTAAATCTGTATTTCCTATATAACAGGCTATTTTGATAAACTCAAACATATTATTAATCGATTCATTTCCACTTCCTGCATTGGGCCGATTTCTTAACTCCTCCATTAAATCTGGATAGAAATCCTCATAACCTTGTTCCTTAAAATACAAATAGAGTTGTCAGAAAGGGACTAATCGATTGAACACATCGGGGTCTTGTAAGTACGATATTTTGGGTTCAGACTCAATAATACTTTTTCTAGCCCTACTATAATTATCTTGTGCAAGTAAACGACTCCCATTCCCAAAAACCTCAGCTGTATACATAGAGTAAATATTATTACTCACTTCGGTCATTCCGCCCCACGTTAGCTGCTCCATTTGTAAGACATGCCCCACTTCATGACTAAATCCCCAACATGGGTCTCCCATTATTACAATAGATGGAGTGGCTACCATTTTCATCGTTCTTGCATCTCCTAAATAGGCAACACCATCACCATCTCTGAACATATAATAATTAAAGTTTACTCTAGCTAATATATGATTAGTAGGAATTTTATTGTATTTATCTAATCCCATTAAAGCGTATTCGGAAAATATAATTTTATCATAATTAGCAATAAGTTCTACTCCTTGATTGTAGGTGTACTCCTTAAACCACTCTACGGGATAAGCTACTTGTATATATTTTCCTTTCGCATCTAAAATAGGACTAACAGCACGATCAATAAGCCGATTCCAGTCAGAATTATCATGAATTGAAGCATCAAAATAACCATTTACTTTCCCTGTTAAAAAGTGGGCTTTAATAATAGGAGCAGTTTCAGGTTCATCATCAAAGTAATGAATATAACAATTACCACTTCTTTCAACGTTTATAACATTGACTCCTTCTTTTAATGGAATCACTTGCTTATGAAGTCCCCACCCATTTGGGTCTTTAGTAGGTTCAATACCAACATCAGGCTTACGCATCCAGTAAGGGATGAATAGCTGGACTTCTTTATCTTGTAAGTTAGAAATTAAAACTACAGCTTCTCCAGCTTCTAAGAAAACACCCGTTATATTCTCATATTGAGAATAGCCATAACCTATTTTTAACTCTTTAGCTAAAGCTTGACTAGAAGGAGTTGCCTTATAACTAGCTACTCTATATTCTGCATCATAGGTGTTATGATAGAGCTTATAAGCCATATCTCTTAAATTCTCATTCTGTATTTTCTTAAGGTCTTTCTTTTTCACTCCTTTTTTTAGTTTGGAGTAACTAGTATCTGTAAAATAGATACTATCTTTTTCTATACTTACCGTTTTCTGATTTTCCGCAAAGGAAAAGGTAGATAAAACACAAAATAAAATACCGAATGTGAGTTTTTTCATAATCTGTAAAATTTGAATCTCCTAAAAAACCAATAGATGTAAATATAATAAAATTATCCCTTCTACTCTTATTAGAATTAACTTAAGACTAAGCATTTTGATAGGAATACAATTTCCTATAATGTATAAAACAAAATGCAAGATAATTAAGAGAATAAGTAAATCTGTACTATCTTGCAAAGATGATGTTTTTCTATTTAATTTTAATAGTTGGATTAAACTGTAGAGGTTAATTGAAGAGAATCTTATTTAAGATTAAAAACTATTCTATAAACCAATACAAAAATCATCACAATCAATAAAACTAGAAATATAAGAGGCCTTTTTAATATGAATTTTGAATTAACTGCTGAATATAAGCCCACTGGCGATCAACCAGAAGCCATCAATCAACTTACTGAAGGAATAAAAAATAATATCCCAGGACAAACTCTACTAGGTGTAACTGGATCGGGTAAAACATTTACAATAGCTAATGTAGTAGCTAATATAAACAAGCCCACCCTAGTACTAAGTCATAATAAAACATTAGCTGCTCAACTCTATAGTGAGTTTAAAAACTTCTTTCCTAATAATGCAATTGAATATTATGTATCGTACTATGATTATTATCAACCTGAAGCCTACTTACCAAGTAGCGATACATATATTGAAAAAGATTTAGCTATAAATGATGAGATTGATAAATTACGTTTAGCAGCAACCTCGTCTCTACTATCTGGTCGAAAAGATGTATTAGTTGTTTCTTCTGTTTCTTGTATTTATGGTATGGGAAATCCTTCCGATTTTTATAAGAATGTTATTGAAATTGAACGAGGAAAAGTAATCAATCGCAATGTGTTTCTACGACAATTAGTCGATAGTCTTTATTTACGTAATGACATTGAGCTAAATAGAGGCAACTTTAGGGTGATTGGTGATACCGTTGATATTTACTTAGCTTATACCGACCATCTTTTAAGAGTTATTTTCTGGGGAGATGAAGTAGATGTTATTGAAGAGGTAGAACCCATTACTGGGGCTACAATTGCAACATTTGATACTTATAAAATATATCCAGCTAATCTTTTCATGACCACAAAAGAAGGTACTTTACGTGCTATACGGCAAATAGAAGACGATTTAACTAAGCAGGTGGATTATTTTCAAGAAATAGGAAAACCTTACGAAGCTAAGCGGCTCTATGAGCGAGTAACCTATGATATGGAGATGTTACGAGAACTAGGCCACTGCTCAGGAATTGAAAATTATTCTCGTTACTTTGATGGTCGTGAACCAGGAACTCGTCCATACTGTTTATTGGACTTCTTCCCTGATGACTTTTTAATTGTAATTGATGAAAGTCATGTAAGTATTCCTCAAATTAGAGCCATGTATGGTGGTGACCGATCTAGAAAAGTTAATCTGGTAGAATATGGTTTTAGATTACCTGCAGCATTAGACAATCGCCCTCTTAAATTTGAAGAGTTTGAAGAGATGGCAAAACAGGTAATTTATGTAAGTGCTACCCCTGCCGATTA
>JAAYSY010000120.1 GCA_012518235.1 Bacteroidales bacterium | reverse complement strand
CTGTTGGCGTTGATATTGGTTGTGGTATGATGGCATGTAAAACAAACATTCAAAATTATGATATTCACAAGATAGAACAAATCATAAATTCCATTAAACAATCTATTCCAGTAGGACACCAATGGCGTAAAAAACCTTTAGCTAACAAATTACCTGATTATAGCACCCTTCCTGTTGTAAAAAAACACGCAAAAGATGCTCTTTTACAATTAGGTACATTAGGCGGAGGTAATCACTTTATTGAACTACAAAAAGATAAAGATAATTATCTGTGGGTGATGGTTCACTCAGGATCAAGAAACATTGGTAAGCAAGTAGCCGATTATTACAATAAAATAGCTGTTCAGCTGAATAAAAAAGAGAATTCTCCCGTTCCTAAATCACATAGTTTAGCTCATCTCTCTATGAATTCATCTGTTGGTAAAACCTATTTAAAGGAGATGCAATTCTGTGTGGATTTTGCTAAATTGAATAGAGACTTGATGTTTCAAGAAATACAAAATGTTCTTGTCCAATATTATCCATCTATCTCTTTTGGGGAGATTATTAATATTGAACACAACTATGCACGAGTTGAAAAGCATTTTGGCAAAACGGTTATTGTTCACCGTAAGGGGGCAACTTTTGCAGGAAAAGATAACTTGGGTATTATTCCCGGATCACAAGGCACAAAGTCGTTCATTGTTAAAGGAAAAGGGAATGAAAACTCTTTTGATTCATGCTCACACGGAGCTGGACGACTTATGGGTCGCATGGCTGCTAAACGTAATCTTAATCTACAAGAAGAGAAGAAAGCACTTGATGACATGGGTATTGTTCACTCTGTACACAGAACAAGAGATTTAGATGAAGCTCCTTCTGCTTACAAAGATATTGTTGAAGTAATGGCCAGCCAGAAAGATTTAGTAGATATTGAGGTTGAACTCTTTCCTTTAGGTGTAGTTAAAGGATAAAATAATCAGATACTATTTTAACTTTACTAGCTTGTAGAAAACACAAAAACCACTCTTTCAATTCATAAAGAAGAGTGGTTTTATGTTTAACAAGCAGCTAAGGCAAAGGGGTTAAAACAACATTCCGAAACTGAACATCTTTTCCTTCACTCTGTAATCCAATATATCCCGTCGTATTTTGATTTGTTCCTTTATTCTGAAACACCCCATTAATATAAACTGTTATAACTCCATTGTAGCAGTAGATATCTGCTTTATTCCACTCTCCCGCTTTATTTTCCGTAGATTCTTTTCTCTTCTTTACAACAGGAAAAGCAGGACGCTCTTTCCCCTTTGGGTTTTCAAACTCAGCTAAATCTGAACCACCCAGTAAAACAAAATCCCCAGCATTTCCAGCATGAAGTTGACACTCAATTCCGTTAGGAAAAGGTGTATTAGCCTCCTCTATTAATAAAAAGATACCACTATTCGACTCTACCCCATTAGGCCATCTCCACTCAACCTCTAAATGATAATTAGCATACATCTTCTGCGTATACATGTAACCTAATGGTCCTGTAATATGTATAACACCATCTTTAACTGAAAACACATCCTTTTCCGAAAGATTTTCATCCTCCAAAATAAAGCGCCAGCCCTCAAGATTCTTTCCATTAAATAAATACTCCACCTCTTGTGCATTTATCTGTCCAACACAAAAAGAAAGAATAAATATAAAAAACCCTAGCCTCACTCTTTTTTCCATAATTCCTTGTTTAAATTTATAATAATTATCTGCTGACTAATAAAATACCTAATATAATAAGAACAGTACCTAATACATGAAATGTTGTTATTTTTTCTTTTAGAAAAAGCATACCAATAACAGTCCCCACAACAATGGCACCCCCTATAATTATAGGTATCCCTGTGGATGCAGGAACACCTTTTCCAAAGACAATAAACGATACTATTTCTGCACCACCTACGCATAAGCCTGCTAAGACAGAATACATTATACCTTTTTGAGAAATAGTAATCACTTCATTCGTACCATACTTTATGTATAACAAAATAGCTAGGCCAGCAATAGCAGCTACAAATTGAAGAATTACAGCTCCAGTTATTTCATGAATATATCCTGAAGCTATTTTCATAAAAACATTATATGCACCAAAGCAAAAAGCTGCTAATAGTGCCAAGAGTAACCAATTCATACTTTTCTTCATTGTATTATAAATACTAATCTTCGTTGTCTAATATACACTCTTCTTTACACAAATAAAAGTTTCTAAAAAATATGATATATATAAAAAACTAGTAAGGACTTTTCTTAAAGATTACATTATTATAAAATATTGTTTTCTAGTAGATCATAATTAGGATTCAAACCTGTCTTTTCTAAAATCTATTAGATCACAATAAACAAAGGCTTAATAATAATTAGAGTAAACCAAACATAAAAAAAGTGCTATTTATACATGTAAATAACACTTTTCTTATGTTCCTTTATAATAAGACCAATCGTTGCTATTCAGCTTCAGCCTCAACTTCAACTTGTTTTTCTTTTCCATTTGAAGCACGAAGCGTAGTTAAACTCTCTTTAGCAGCATCACAGATTCTCTTATCGAATAACTTCATCCACGATTTATTTTTCTTGCGAGATAAGATGCGAGGATGAGGTAAAGAAATTACGGGATATTTTTCCCCATTGACTTCATAACTACGTAATAAACCATCTAGCAACGTTATCGATCTGGCTTTTGTGGTTTTTATTAAATGTTGAGCAGGACCAGCACCTAAAGTGATAATCAGCTCAGGATTACAAATCTCAATCTCTTCATTTAACCATTTAAGACTTTTCTTGGCATAAGTAGTAAACTTATTTCTTGTTTGAACAACCTCTTTACCCAGCTCTTTATATTTTCGTACATCAGCGGCCGTAAATAAATAAACCTTTACAAGATTTGTCATCCAACAATCTTCATATTTAATTCCAATCTCATCAAACATACACTCTTGTAAGTCTTTGGCCATTAAATTCTCATGTAGTTGATTTCCTTTATAATAAATCTCATCTATTAATGGTCCATCACTATTTGAAACAGGAACATTCTTAATTTTATCAATGGTAGCCATCTTTGCTGTAGGATAATCTCCAACCACCAAAATTTTTCCAGTCACAGTTTGAACAGGAACCAATGGTTGAATAGGTGTTCCTTGTAAGAATACATTTTTATCAGGATATCCTATATCCTTATTGTACTCTTTAAAACACCTTTTTTGATACTCTTGGATTTTTTTCATAAATATATTTTTGTTTATTATTTTTATTATTGGTATACTTCATCAGTATAAGGACAAATTACACAAGCTAAAAAGTGAGTGAATTGCCCTCTCTTTAAATATACAAAAAATAATCCACGATTCAAAGTTTAACTATGCTTAACAACCCATAACACGCTATTAATCAAACAATAACACAATTACACCAACAAATCACTACGGTTTACTAAAATCATCACACATTACCTAAAGTGAAACTTGTTTTAGCTCCAACAGTCAGTTTTTAATGAATATTTTTCTAACTTCGCAGCACACCGTTTTATAACACTTATGAAAGAAAAAGATCTAGACGATAAGAAACTATACGACATAGCCAACTTGACATTGGATATTGGCAACTTCCTTTTAGCCTCTGGAGCACACTGTGGAAGAGTTTCTCGTAATCTATCAAGAATAACAGAAGCATGGGGTGTGAAAGTTAATATACATATTTCATTTACAGGTTTACTCATAACAGCCCAATGTAAACAAGCTGATGAAAGAGAGTGTGGAAAAGCTGTTACCCTGTATAAAAAGACTAAAACTTACGATATTAATTTTAATGCCATCAATGAAATTAGTCAACTTTCATGGCTTATAGCAGAACAAAACATTTCGGTAGACAAAGCTAGAAAGTTATTCAATAAAATTTGCTCTGCTAAAGTTTACTCCACCCCTACACTTTTATTAGGTGTTGGATGCTCTTGTGCTTGTTTATGTTTGGTTGCAGGGGGTGATTGGCGAGATGCTTTAATTGCATTTTTTGCATCTATAACAGGTATGGTAGTGCGTATGTCAATAGTAAAGAGGAACTACAATGTTATGTTTTCTTTTGTTGTAGCCGCTTTCTTTACAACACTTATTACCTCTTTACATTTTATAGGAGCATTTGAATCTATTTGGGGAGTTAGTGTTGCACCCGATAGAGCCTTAGCAACAGCCGTTCTTTATTTAGTTCCTGGTGTTCCATTAACTAATAGCCTGATTGACTTAATAGAAGGATATATACCTTCAGCCTTAGTACGAGCAGCATTTGGAGCTTTTATTTTACTTTGCATTGCGGTTGGCATGTCTATTTGTATTTTATTTTTTGGTATAAATCAATTTTAATATGAATTTAGTAATAGCTACTATAATCGATATATTTTTAGGTGCAATAATCGCTGTGGGGTGGAGCATTTTATTTAATTCACCCCGAAAAGTAGTGTGGATTGCAGCCTTATTGGGCGGTTTAGGTCATAGTATTCGTTATTTACTTGCCGAAGGATTTGGTGCACACTTGGTTTTAGCTACTCTTGCTGGAACTATTACTATAGGCTTATTAGGTATTATATTCTCACGTAAAGCAGATGTGCCTCCTGTAGTGTTTACTATGCCCGCATGTATTACCATGATTCCAGGTATGTATGCCTACCACTCTATGATAGGATTTATAAGAATTGCTGAAACTGGACTCCAAAATCCTGATCCTTTTTTAATGGCAAAAACAACACATTACTTTGTTACAACCATTGCCTTACTTTTTACATTATCTATTGGTATAACATTAGGATCGCTACTATTCCGTAAAAAAACTCCTCGAAAAATAGAGTTAAACTTAAAAGACTAGTAGTCTATCAATACTATTATAATTACGTAAAATAAAGAAGAATGAAAAAAATAGATAAATCAAAAACATTAACCTCTACAACAACTACTCGTGTACGTTTTGGTGAAGTTGATGCGATGCACATTGTTTGGCATGGAAACTATATAAAATATTTAGAAGATGGAAGAGAAACTTTTGGTTATGAGCATGGATTAAACTACCTCTATATTTACGAACAGGGATATATACTGCCTGTTGTAGATTTAAAAGCACAATATATTAAATCGGCTTATATAGATGATGTTATTCGAATTGAAACCACCTATATAGCTTCTCCTTCTGCAAAAATGATATTTAGGTATAAAATTTATCGTGATAGTGATTCTACCCTCTTAACCATTGCGGAAACTACTCAACTTTTTCAAACTGAAGACAGAAAGCTAGTAATTGAAAAACCCGAATTTATTGTAGCGTGGGAAAAGAAACATAATATTTTTATACCAAAAAAATAAGCACATCCCTTTCAATAAACTACCCCTTCATTTTTTACACCCAAACCACAATATACACATGACCTAGGCAAAAGGATAGGATGACTAGGGCATATGCATCACTTGCCCTAGACCTTTCAATAAGATAATCTAAAAATTGTACAGCAACTACTTTCGTTATTGTCTGTTTTATTATTATTTTGTTGAGATAATAAATATTCTTATAAACCTTACCTACAAAATGCACAGAAAACTATTTTCATTGTTGCTCTTCTTTGCCCTATCCTGTCAAATTATAGAGGCAAATCAAGAGGCTCGTTTATTACGATTTCCTAGTACAAATGGTAAACAAATAGCATTTACCTATGCAGGAGATTTGTTTTTAGTATCAGCAACTGGAGGAGTAGCCCAACGCTTAACTACTGATGATGGATTTGAAATATTCCCCCACTTTTCGCCTGATGGTAAAACCATTGCTTTTACTGCTCAATACGATGGAAATACGGAGGTTTATTCCATTCCTATTACAGGAGGAGAACCCAAACGATTAACCTATACTGCTACTCTCAATAGAGACGATTTATCTGATCGCATGGGACCTAATAACATAACATTGGGGTGGAGAGATAATGAAAGCATCATTTATAGATCTCGACATAAATCGTTTAATGATTTCAAAGGAAAACTTTACCTAGCCTCTACTAAAGGGGGCTTATCTGAAGAGCTTCCTCTTCCCGATGGTGGATTTTGCTCGTACGCTCCAGATAAAAGCAAACTGGCTTACAATAGAGTTTTTCGTGAATTTAGAACTTGGAAATACTACCAAGGTGGTATGGCTGATGACATCTGGATTTATGATTTCAAATCTAAAAAAACAGAAAAGATAACAGATAATCCTCATCAAAACATTTTCCCTATGTGGGCTGGTCATACGATTTACTACTTATCGGATAGAGATCGTATCATGAACTTGTTTGCGTATAACACCGAAACAAAGGAAACGGTTAAAGTAACTCATTTTGACACCTATGACATCAAGTTCCCTACCCTTGGTAATCAATTTATTGTTTTTGAAAACGGAGGGTACATATATACTTTTGATTTAGTAAGCCAAGAAACAAAGAAACTTACTATCTACATAAACGAAGATTTTGCATCAGGAAGAACACAGTTAAAAAATGCTTCTAATCGTATTGCATCTATCGATCTATCCCCTAATGGTAAACGGATAGCAGTAGGTGCTAGAGGCGATGTTTTTACAGTACCAACATCTTCTGGTATCACGCGTAACTTAACCCAAACATCAGGAGTACACGAACGAAATGTAAGTTGGTCTCCTAATGGAAAATGGATAGCTTATATCTCTGATAAAACAGGAGAAGATGAAATATACATATCTCCACAAGATGGTCTAGATGAGGCAATACAATTAACTAAAAACAGTGATACATATAAATATGGATTTAAGTGGTCTCCTGATAGCAAAAAAATTCTATGGAGCGATAAAATGCAACGACTACGATATATTGATGTAGAGTCTAAAAAAGTAACAGATGTTGAACAGACTCTTGAGGGAGAATTAAGAGACTTTAACTGGTCTCCTGATAGCCGTTGGATTGCTTATTCTTTTCCTAGATTTCAAACCACATCTACAATTATAATTTATAATGTAGATTCAAAAAAGAAAGAAGAAGTTACCGATGATTGGTTTAAATCGATTGCTCCAACATTTAGCAATGATGGCAAGTACCTAACCTTTATTTCTGCACGAACCTTTAACCCAACTTACAGTTGGACGGAATGGAATCACTCTTATAGCAATATGGATAATATATATCTTATACCACTTACTCAAAAAGGTATCGCACCTTTTGCTTATAAAAATGACGAAGGGATTGAAGAAAATGAAGAAAAGACAAATCAATCTTCGGAAAATGAGGAAAATAAAGAGTTACAGGTT
>JAAYSY010000119.1 GCA_012518235.1 Bacteroidales bacterium | reverse complement strand
TAGATAAGTTTGCTGCTGCTTATGCAGAAAAAAGAAGAAGTAATAAATCAACAAAAAAGGAGGATAAGTAATTATGGGAAAGCAACAGTCAGAAATAAGATATTTAACTCCACCTTCTTTGGATGTTAAAAAGAAAAAATATTGTAGATTTAAGAAAAGTGGTATTAAGTACATTGATTACAAAGACCCTAATTTCTTAAAGAAATTCTTAAATGAACAAGGTAGAATATTACCTCGTAGAATAACAGGAACTTCATTGAAGTTTCAAAGAAGAGTAGCACAAGCGGTAAAAAGAGCTCGTCATTTAGCATTACTACCGTACGTAACTGATTTGATGAAATAATAAAGAAGGAGGAATAAGTATGGAAGTAATTTTAAAAGAAGACGTATTAAACTTAGGTTACAAAGATGATATTGTAACTGTAAAGCCAGGTTACGGACGTAACTATTTAATTCCTACTGGTAAAGCTGTAATTGCATCTCCTTCAGCTAAGAAGGTTTTAGCAGAGGCACTAAAACAGCGTGCTCATAAACTTGAGAAAATCAAGAATGACGCTGAAGCAGTAGCTGCAAAACTTGAAGGTGTAAGCTTAACTATTGAAACAAAAGTAAGTTCTACAGGAACTATTTTTGGATCAGTAACAAACATCCAAATTGCTGACGAACTAGAAAAGTTAGGTCATAACATTGAGCGTCGCTTGATAGTAGTTAAGGATGCTGTTAAAGAAGTAGGTAACTACATTGCAACAGTTAGACTTCATAAAGAGGTTTCTGTTGATATTCCTTTCGAAGTAAAAGAAGAGGGAAAAGAAGTAGTTGAGAAAAAAGAAAAGAAAGAAGAAGCAACAGAAGAAAGTAATTAATTCTGTTATTCTACTCATTTATAGTATTGAAAATCCCATTGAGTATTTTACCTCAATGGGATTTTTTTTATTCTATTTCTTAACTATATAGAACAGAAACAGTTCTGTTCTATATAATTCATAAATAATGATAACTTTGTACGAGTAATTTTTTTTATTATGATAGATTCAACACTATTTAAAGATCGAAAGGTAGCTTTTTATACTTTAGGATGTAAGCTTAACTTTTCTGAGAGCTCTACGTTGGGAGAAGCACTAATTGAAGCTGGATATCGTACGGTGAAAGCTAATGAAATTGCAGATTTATGTATCATCAATACCTGTTCAGTTACAGATGTAGCCGATAAGAAGTGTCGTCAAGCCATTCATCGTATGGCTAAACAACACCCCAATGCTAAAATTATAGTTACGGGTTGTTATGCTCAGCTTCAACCCGAAGAAATAGCCCAAATAGAAGGCGTGGATTTGGTTCTAGGAGCAGAACAGAAAAAAGACTTCTTAAAATATTTAGAAGAGTTAGATAAAGGGACTAAAACCGAGGTTTTTACATCGGCTACTAAAGATATAAAAACATTTGTCCCTTCTTGCTCAAGAGGCGATCGTACGCGTTACTTCTTAAAAGTGCAAGACGGGTGTGATTATTTTTGTACTTATTGTACTATTCCTTTTGCACGTGGATTTAGTCGGAGTGGTACAATTGATTCAATAGTTAAGCAAGCACAACAAGTGGCCGATGAAGGAGGAAAAGAGATTGTTTTAACGGGAGTAAACACAGGTGATTTTGGACGAAATACAAATGAAACATTTTTAGAGTTAATCTGTGCATTAGATCAAATAGAAGGTATTGATCGTTTTAGGATATCCTCTATTGAACCTAATTTATTATCCGATGAGATTATAGATTTTGTAGCACAGTCTAAACGATTTATGCCTCACTTTCATATCCCATTACAGTCGGGTAGCGATGACGTTTTAAAGTTAATGCGTCGTAGATACGATACCGACTTGTTTACACATAAAGTAGAGCGAATAAAAGAAGAAATGCCTCATGCCTTTATAGGAGTTGATGTCATTGTGGGTACACGCGGAGAAACCGAAGAATATTTTAAGGATGCCTATAATTACATTAAAGGATTAGATTTCTCACAACTACATGTGTTTAGCTATTCAGAACGTCCAGGAACACAAGCCCTGAAAATCAAACATAAGGTAACCAATCAACAGAAAAGAGAACGAAGTCACTTATTGATCGAGTTATCAGAAGAGAAACGAATTGCTTTTTATCAACAATTTATGAATCAAACGCT
>JAAYSY010000118.1 GCA_012518235.1 Bacteroidales bacterium | reverse complement strand
CTCAGTATAAATTTTTGTTATACGTTCTATTTTTCTTTTCAATTTAGTTTTTCATATTCTGAATAATTGTACATTTGATCTTTGAAAAAGAGAATAGTAAGTAGATAATGGTGCTATACTATTTTATAAGTTAAGTGAAAAGATTAAGCTAAGAGAGCTCATTAACTTGAAAGTTAAAAAACGAATAACTAATTATTATTTTAATTATTAAAATTATGGAAGTTTATTGCCCAAATTGCGGAAGTGAGGAGTGTAAATATAACCCTCGATTTTCAACTTATAAGTGTGCAGAGTGTGGTTGTGAATTTGATGATGAAGAGGTTGCAAATTTTGAGGATGAAGACTTTGACGAAGATTTTTCAGATAGTTGGAGTGATGATTATGAATATGAATCAGAACAAGATTATGCTGATTTATATGATGAATGAAAAAATAAAAGGAGTTGAATATTCAACTCCTTTTTATTATATAACTTAAATAGCGTACCCCTTAGAATTGTCCTAACTTAAATCCCATAAAAAACGTTCTAGGAGTTCCAGGTCCATATACATACCCCGCATCTCTATCCATTCCTCTGTCGAAATCACTTTGATAGCTATTCAATATATTTTTAACCCCGCCGTTTAACTGAAATGTTAATTTGTTTCCTATTTTAAAGTTGTAGGATAAACGAATAGAAGCATCTGTAAAGTCACGTGTATGTTTTAATTCATTTTTCTTAATATATCCAGCAAAGTGAGGAACATACATTTGTCCCGTGTAAATAGTTGAAATAGAAGCCATAAAGCGTGGAGTGACCTTTACATTTGCTGTAAAAAAACCATAATAATCGGGTGTTCTTAACATCTGTCGGGTAGGAGCTACTGATTCATCATCTTCGCTCCACTGCTCAGGCTCTTTATACTTGCTACTTTGAATTGTAAACCCACTTTGGAAATCGAGCCATTGAGTAGGGATGATGCCTAGTTCAAGATTAACTCCTTTAACTACGGCACCGCTACCATTTCTGCGTTCTTTTAATAAGTTCCCTAGTTCATCTTTCCCTATTTCCTCTAAAACAAAAACATCTTTTAGATAAGTATAAAACCCATCTGCAATGACATTAAATTTCCAATTTTCAATATTAAAAGTGTAATCAGCACTCAGATTAAAGCTATGTGAGTATTCAGGTTTAAGATTAGCTGTGTTTTGTATAAAAGAAACCTCTCCATTGACTGCAGTAACATGTAAATCTTCATCAAAAGTTTGAGGAGCTCGATAACCGGTGGCATAACTAGCTCGTAAGCTTATGTTTTTAATTGGGCTATATCGAAAGTTCACTCGTGGACTGACTATGGCATTATCTACGAAGTTATGTTTGTCAATGCGAGCTCCTAATAGAAATGTAATTTTATCATTTTTCCACTCGTTCTGAAGATATCCTCCGTAGATATAAGCTATTTGTTTTAAGTCTCGATGATAACCTAACATTTCATCGTGTAGATAATCATAGTGATGCTCGAATCCAGCTGTAAGCTGTGCTGGCATAAAACCCAGTTTATCAAAGCTATAAGCATACTTAGTACCACTAACAACTGTTATTCCATCTGTATTACCATAAGCATTTTCATTATAATCGGTTCCATAATAGGTGTCTCTTTTAGTACTTTGAAGAGAACTATAAATTTCCAAGTTCTGTTTGTAATCGGAACTATTCATTATATAGCTTAAACTTCCACCATTAATATCATGGTTAGCCATTTCTGTAATTTGCGTTTCATGAGGAGGACGTTTGAGTTGATCTCCACCTCGTCTATCTTCTTTTGTACGATGATATTCTAAAATGAGTTTATTTAATGGATTTATCTTGTAGAATGAGCGAAATCCAAAGCTGTTAGAATTTAATTTGCCAAGTTCCGAAAAACCATCTCCATCTTTATCCCATTGTTTACGATCTTTAAACATTCCATAAAGATATATACCCGCTTTACCATCATGTGCAACTAAACTACTATTTAAATTAACGACATTCATTGGTGTTTTTCCATTGATAAGAGAGAATGTTTCACCTACCGAGAATGAGTTTTCTGTAGGTTCTTTTGTTATAATATTTATTGTACCTCCTATTGCATTAGAGCCAAAGAGAGCCGATCCTCCGCCTCTTACAATTTCAACTCGATCGATCATATTTGCTGGAATTTGTTCAATGCCATATACTCCAGCTAAGGAGCTAAATAAAGAGCGACTATCTATTAATATCTGAGTGTATGGACCTTCTAACCCATTTATTCTGACTTGTTGAAAACCGCAGTTTTGGCAATTATTTTCAACTCTAACACCTGGTTGAAAGGTCAATCCTTCTGCTAATGTACAAGAACTTGTGGTTTCAAATGTTTTTTGATTAATAAGATTTACTAGAACAGGAGCTTCTTTTCGTTTTGTAGCATGACGATTTGCCGTAACTACTAATTCGTCTAATTCCCACTCTGTAGGAAATAACAGAATATTTTCATTGGTCGTTTTGTTTTTATCCAACTTGATTTTTTTATCCGTTTTCTCATAGCCAAGGGACTCAACAATTAACTCAATATTATCATCTGGAAGTTTCTCAAATTGATAATATCCAAATTCATTGCTTCTGATTTGTTGATTATGATTTTTAGCTATTAAAGTGGCAAATGGAACCTTTTCACCGGTCTCTCCATCTACTATATATCCGTTTAATGAAGCGTGTTTTTGTGCATGTGTTAAAGCACTAAAGCAAAGGAAAATGAATAGAAATTTAATCGTTCTCATTGTGTGTTATGTTGTTTATAAATTTTAATACAAAATTAAGCGGTATAACAGGGTTTTACAATCGCTAAAAGTGATGAGATTTTAGGTGAAAAATACCTATATGTGGTGAGTGACTATTGAATAGTTGGATTGAGAGTAGAAGAAATACACATATTTTTCTACTTTTGTATAGATTGGTATCCAATAATAGAATAACTAGTAAACGAAGAACAATATGAATCATAGTTTTATAAAGGTGGCAGCTGCAATACCTAAGGTAAAGGTTGGATTTTGTGACTTTAATGCAAAACAAATTATTGAATTGATAAAGAAAGGTGAAAAGGAATGCATAGATGTCATTGTTTTTCCTGAACTTTCCTTAACCGGATCTACTTGTGGTGATTTGTTTTTTCAGCAATCATTACAAGAGAAGGCCTTGACCGCATTACAGACTATTTTGGATTTTACAAAAGCATTAGATTTAATAGTTATCGTAGGTCTTCCTTTGGTTCAGAATGGCAGACTATATAATGTTGCCACCGTTATTCAGCAAGGTAGTATTATAGGAGTAGTACCAAAAACTAGTAGTGAGTATAACGAAAAAAGATGGTTTGCTTTGGATGAGATCTCTTCTAATGAAGGAGTTGTTTCCTTATTTAACCAATCTGTTCCGTTTGGTAAAGACCTCTTATTTCAATTAGGTACAAGTCATTTTGCTATTGAAATAGGAGAAGAAGTTTTTGCTCCTAGTCCTAAAAGTACCCATATGGCTTTACAAGGTGCTGATATCATCTTCAATTTATCTGCTTTTAGTGAAGAAGTAGGAGGGTATGACTATTTATTAAATCAAGTAACGCATCAGTCAGCACAGATATTAAGTGGATATGTTTTAGCATCAAGTGGTTTTGGAGAATCTACAACGAATAGGGTTTTCGGAGGAAAAGCATTTATTTTTGAAAATGGAAAACAGTTAGCTCAGAGTAATCGATTTCAAATGGAATCTGAATGGATTATAAGTGAAATTGATATTGACTTAATTCAATCTGAACGAAGAAAAAACTCCTTATTTCAACAAAGCATAGCTCAGCAGTGTGCTAAAGTTGTTTCTTGCAAAAAAAGTGAGAGTCCCTTGAAATTGACACGAAAATATAACTTACATCCATTTGTGCCGCAAGGAGAGAAATTAGATACTAGATGTAGAGAGATTTTAGCAATTCAATCCATGGGTTTGGCTCAAAGGCTTCAACACATAAATTGTACAACAGCTTTAATTGGAATTTCAGGAGGATTAGATTCAACGTTAGCTCTATTAGTAGCCGTTAAATCATTTGATATGCTGGGACTTTCTCGAAAAGGCATTATTGGGGTTACAATGCCTGGCTTTGGAACCAGTAGTCGCACTTATGATAATGCACATCACCTAATGGAAGAACTTGGTATTACGGTGAAAGAGATAAGTATCAAAGAGGCTTGCATTCAGCACTTCAAAGATATTAATCATGACATTAATAATCACGATGCCACTTACGAAAATGCTCAAGCTAGAGAGCGAGTACAGATTTTAATGGATTTAGCCAATCAGATGAATGGAATAGTAGTGGGTACTGGAGACTTGTCTGAGTTAGCCTTGGGGTGGACAACCTATAATGGAGATCACATGTCTATGTATAATGTGAATGTTGGTGTCCCAAAAACATTAGTACAACATTTAGTTTCGTGGATTGCAACGAATGAGTTAGATAATGAGGCTCAAAAAATAGTTTTAGATATTGTGGATACTCCCATTAGTCCTGAACTTACACCCAGTGATGAACAAGGAGAAATAGCTCAAAAGACAGAAGACTTAGTTGGACCTTATGTATTACATGATTTTTACCTGTTTTATTTCGTTCGATATGGATTCTCTCCTCGTAAGGTATATAGTTTAGCAACATATGCCTTTGATGGTGTCTATAATAAAGAAGAGATAAAGCGTTGTTTAATGCTTTTTATTCGTCGTTTTTTTACTCATCAATTCAAGCGTTCTTGTTTACCTGATGGGCCTAAAATTGGTACTCTATCATTGAGTCCACGGGGAGATTGGATTATGCCTAGCGATGCATCAGTTAATGAGTGGCTAGAAGATTTAGAAAAAATGAAATAAAGTATTAACTATTTCTTATAAATAAAATGGTGTTTGACCTGTTATTATTCTCTATTAGGTAAATAGAAAAACAGATTAAAACACCATTTACATTATATTAAATTTGAGTTATAATAAACCCTTTGAAGAGGGGAGTTCATAAGTATAGATATCTCGTTTAATAGCCATCTTAATAGCACGAGCTAAAGCCTTAAAAATACCTTCTATTTTGTGATGTTCATTTTCACCTTCTGCTTTAATGTTTAGATTCATTTTAGCTGAATCACTTAGTGACTTGAAGAAATGAGAAAACATTTCAGTAGGAAGCTGTCCAATCATTTCTCGCTTAAAAGTAGCATCCCATACTAACCAGGGTCTTCCTCCAAAGTCTAAGCAAACTTGACAAAGACAATCATCCATAGGAAGTGAAAATCCATAACGTTCTATTCCTCGTTTATTACCTAAAGCTTTACTTAAACATTCACCTAGTGCAATAGCTGTATCTTCAATGGTGTGATGTTCATCGACCTCTAAGTCTCCTTTTACTTGAATGGTAAGATCAATATTGGCATGTTTTCCTATTTGCTCTAATAAGTGGTCAAAAAAACCAATTCCAGTAGTTATATTACACTTTCCAGTACCATCAAGATCTAATGAAAGCTCTATATCTGTTTCTTTAGTTTTCCGAGTTGTGGATGCTGTGCGCTCACCAGCAAAAAGGAAGTCAGAAATGCGATTCCAGTCTTGTGTAATTAAAGCACAAGTAGCTTGTAGTTTTTCTGGAACCTCAACTGTTGGATTTTGAAGATAAATGGCTTTACATCCTAAGTTATAAGCTAATTCTACATCTGTTTCTCGATCTCCAATAACATAACTGTTT
>JAAYSY010000117.1 GCA_012518235.1 Bacteroidales bacterium | reverse complement strand
TAGCACGTATTTGTTCAGATCCTGGGTGAATTAACAACTGAGATTTCACCTCTATTTCTTTTTCTATAACCTCTTCAATAATTGAAGTAGCACGAGTGATGTCTTCATAAGAGGAGTTTGTACAAGATCCAATTAACCCCACATCAACCGTTTGAGGGTAATTATTATCTTTTATTTTTTTTGCAAACTCAGAAATAGGTGAGGCAGCATCTGGAGAGAAAGGACCATTAACATAAGGTTCAAGCTTAGATAAATCTATCTCTATGACTTGATCATAAAAAATATCAGGATTTTTAAGTGCTTCTTTGTCGGCTGTTAAGTAATCTTCCATTTGCTCTGTTAACTCTGAGATTTCTTTTCTTCCTGTAGCATTTAAGTAATTTTTCATTTTTATGTCATATGGAAAAATTGAAGTGGTTGCTCCAACTTCAGCTCCCATATTACATATTGTAGCCTTACCTGTGGTCGATAATGTATTGACACCTTCACCAAAATATTCGATAACAGAGTTTGTAGCCCCTTTAACCGTTAGTATTCCAGCTAGTTTAAGGATGACATCTTTAGGAGCGGTCCATCCGTTTAGTTTTCCTTTTAAATGAACCCCTATAATTTTAGGCATCCTAAGCTCCCAAGGCATGTTGGTCATTACGTCAACAGCATCCGCTCCACCTACACCTATTGCTATCATTCCTAATCCACCAGCATTTGGAGTATGTGAATCTGTTCCAATCATCATACCTCCAGGAAAAGCATAATTTTCTAATACAATTTGGTGAATTATACCCGCTCCAGGTTTCCAAAAACCAATGCCATACTTTGAAGAAGCATCTTTTAAGAAGTCATAGACTTCTTTATGGGTTTCTTTAGCTATCTCTAAATCTTCTTTAGCTCCTATGTTAGCTTGAATTAGATGATCACAATGTACTGTAGTAGGTACTTCAACCTGATTTTTCCCAGCATTCATAAATTGTAACAGTGCCATTTGAGCAGTGGCATCTTGCATAGCTACACGGTCTGGGCGAAAATATACATATTCCTCACCTCGTTTAAATTCTTTAATCTCACCCTCATCATATAAGTGAGTATAAAGAATTTTCTCAGTTAACGTTAAAGGACGATTAAGTACCTCTCTTACTCTTTCTAGTTTTCCTTCGTATGAAGTGTAGAAAGATTTTAACATATCAAGATCATACACCATATTTATTAGTTTTAAGTCATTACCTATAAATATAACAATAAATTGAAAGATAATGTTTGAAAATAAAGACAAAAAGTTTCTTTTAACTGAGATATAAATCTAAAACTCAACTTCTGAGTAAAAGAAAAGCGTCTGATGTTTACCAGACGCTTTATTAAATAATATTTAGTTATCTATGTGTTTTATTGAATATCCATTATTCGGCATTTTCATTGTCCAATAGACTTTGTTCTAATACTTGTATTTTCTTTTCTATAAGCTTAATATCAGCTTGAAGTTTAGATGCTTTTTTATTCATTTCAT
>JAAYSY010000116.1 GCA_012518235.1 Bacteroidales bacterium | reverse complement strand
GTCATCAAAAATAAGCCATTTAGAACATTTTTTGGGAAACATAGATAGTTCTATAGATTCTTATTAACACCATCTTTGTAGCAGAATAATACGGTAAATGATTATTCTCCTTAACATTAGCTACTAATTATCAGAAAAACATAATCCCTTAAAACTAAGAGTATAGCGTTCTATACTCTTATTGTGATATGATTTTAAACTGAAACAATAAAAAAAGTATGAAAAAGATTGTACAAATTGCATTTATAATTCTATCAGTAGGAATACTTGGCTCGTGTAGTCAGAAACAGGCTCAGGTAGAACAAAAAGAGAACATTTATACTACGCTCGTAGTAAGTAGAGAAAATGCCACCTTAGAAAATATATTTCCTGCTACAATTAAAGGACAACAAGACATTGAAATACGTCCCAGAATTGATGGATTTATCGATGAAATCTATATAGATGAAGGAGCTGAAGTAAAAAAAGGAGAACGCTTATTTAAGATTAACTCCCCTCAAGCAGAACAGGTTTTAACAACAGCAAAAGCTGGATTAAAAAGTGCAGAAGCACAAGTCAATACTGCTCAAATGAATGTAGATCGCATTCGTCCCTTAGCTGAAAAAGGCATTGTAGGTCAAGTTCAATTGGAGAAAGCTAAAGATGCATTACAAACTGCTTTAGCTGGATTAGCACAAGCTGAAGCTGCATTAAAAAATGCACAAGCAACCATAGGATGGACTCATGTAATTAGCCCTGTTGATGGATTAATAGGTGAAATACCTTACCGTCTAGGTAGTTTAGTTAGTTCTGTTAATGTACTAACCACGGTAGCTAATACAAGTAACATTTATGCACACTTTTCGCTTAATGAAAAAGAATTGGCTGTCTATTTAAATAATCTCAAAGGAGAAACACAACAAGAAAAAATAAACAATGCCCCCGAAATTTCATTGATTTTAGCAGACGGTTCAATTTATGAAGAAAAAGGAAAATTAGAAACAATTACTGGGTCACTAAATATTAGAACCGGATCGGCAAATTTTCGTGTTGAGTTTCCAAATAAAAAAGGACTATTAAGAAGTGGTGCAAGTGCTAAGGTTATTACTCCTAGAGTAGTTGAAAATGCTTTTATAATTCCACAAAAATCTACTTTCGCCCAACTAAATAAAAGAGTGGCTTATGTAGTAGAAAATGACACGGTAAGACAAAGGGTGGTTGAAGTACTTCCTACTCCCGATGGCCATAACTATGCTGTTACTCAAGGATTAAGTGAAGGAGAGCGAATTGTAGCTGAAGGAATTATTACCCTCCGCAATGGTCAAAAAATTAGCTACCAAGACCTTGCTGTAAATCAATAAAACTAGAACAAATGATTAAAACATTTATAGAAAGACCCGTATTATCTACTGTAATATCAATATTGATCGTTGCACTAGGTATCATCGGAATAGCTACACTACCTGTTGAACAGTATCCTGATATTGCACCTCCTACCGTAAGTATTACAGCTCAGTACCCTGGAGCTAATGCTGATGTAGTAATGAATAGTGTAATTATTCCCATTGAAGAGCAAGTAAATGGAGTTGAGGGTATGACCTATATGACATCTACAGCTTCTAATAGTGGTATTGGATCGATTCAAATATTCTTTGAAAAAGGAGTTGATCCCGATATTGCGGCAGTTAACGTGCAAAACTTAGTCTCTAGAGCTGCTCCTTTACTTCCAGCTGAAGTGAATGAAATGGGAGTTACGGTTCAAAAAAGATTAAGTAGTTATATTCTTATGATGTCTGTCTATTCTGAAAATCCAGACTATGATGCTGAGTTTGTACAAAACTACCTTAACGTAAACTTACTACCACAAATAAAACGAATTTATGGTATTGGAGAAGCTGAGGTTTTAGGTGCAAAAGACTTCTCTATGAGGGTATGGTTAAAGCCTGATATTATGGCCTCGTATTTAATTACACCAGCTGAAGTAATCCAAGCATTAAGAGATCAGAACATAGAAGCTGCTCCTGGTGAATTAGGTGAAAATAGTAATCAAGCCTTTCAATACAGCTTAAAATATACAGGTAGATTAAAATCGGCTGAAGAGTTTGAAAATGTTGTTATTCGCTCAGAAAATGGACACATTTTAAGACTAAAAGATATAGCTAATGTAGAACTAGGATCATTAAATTACTCCATAACTTCATCAACTAATGGGCACGAATCGGTATTCGTTTCTATTAGTCAAACAGCTGAATCAAATGCACAAGACCTAATTAAGAAAGTGCAAGAAGTTGTAGATGAAGCGGCCAAAGACTTTCCTCCTGGTATTGAAGTGGCCTATATGATGGATGCTAACGAGTTTTTATCTGCATCAATGTCTAAGGTTATTACTACATTTATTGAGGCTTTACTTTTAGTATTCTTAGTGGTATTTATTTTCCTACAAGATTTTAAGTCAACAATTATACCCGCTATTGCTATTCCAGTATCAATTATAGGAACCTTCTTTTTTATTCAAGTATTAGGTTTCTCAGTAAATATATTGACGTTATTATCTCTGGTTTTAGCTATTGGTATTGTGGTGGACGACGCTATTATTGTTGTTGAAGCTGTTCATGCTCAAATGGAAGGGGGCGAAACCGATCCTAAAAAAGCTACAGTTTCTGCCATGAAGGAAATTACTCCTGCTATTGTTTCTATTACGTTAGTTATGGCATCGGTATTTATTCCTGTTAGCTTTATTGGAGGAACTCAAGGTGTATTCTTTAAGCAATTTGGATTAACCTTAGCTATTGCAATTGCTATATCTGCTGTGAACGCATTAACATTAAGTCCTGCTCTTTGTGCCTTATTTTTAAAGCCAAAAGATGCAAATCTAAAGAAAAAAAATGTTCTCCAACGCTTTTTCCATTTATTCAATGTAGGTTTCAATGCAGCAACAACTAAATACAAATCTTCTTTAAATTTCTTAAGTAGAAAGACCAATCGATGGATTGCCGTTGCTGTTGTTGCAGTAGCTGGACTTTTTCTTTTTTATCAATTAAAAACAACACCTGCTGGTTTTGTTCCACAAGAAGATAGTGGTAGTGTTCTAGGTTTGGTTTCTCTTACTCCAGGTTCATCACTAGAAAGAACTGATTCTATAGTTCAACAAGTGCTAAAATTAACTGAAGATATGGAAGGAGTTGAGTTTGTTACAGACATTAACGGAGTAAACTTCTTGGGAGGTATTGGAGGGATGTCTAGCTCTTATGGTACTATTTTTTATAAATTAAGTCACTGGAACAATAGAGACTTTTCTTCTGCTGAATTCGCAGCTCTGTTAACAGAGAAAACGAAAGATATTAATAATGCAACGTTCTTATTCTTTGGTTTACCTACATTGCAAGGATTTGGTATGAGTACGGGAGTGGAAGTAAAAATGCAAGATAGAACAGGAGGTAATATGCTTGACTTCTACGATATTACAAATGGATTCTTAGCTGAAATGAATAAAAGAGATGAAGTATTAGTAGCTATGACTACTTTTAATCCTAGCTTTCCTCAGAAAGAAATCGAAGCTAACATTCCTAAAATTAAAGAAGCAGGACTTACTCTAAATAGTATTATGTCAACGCTACAAGCATACATTGGGAGTATGTATGTATCCGATTTTAATCTATATGGTAAACAGTTTAGAGTTATGATTCAAGCAGCACCCGAATATAGAGAGAAACTAGAAGATTTACATGGCTTATTTGTACAGACTCCTACTGGAGAAATGGCTCCTATCAGTGAGTTTATTACCATCAATGACATAACGGGACCGCAAATGATTAATCGTTTCAATATGTTCCAATCTATGGATGTTAATATTATACCAAATTCTGCACAGGGATATAGTACTGGTGATGTGATTAATGTAATGAAAGAAGTAGCAGAACAAACACTGCCTCATGGATATGGGTATGAGTATTCAGGAATGACTCGTGAAGAAGCTGGCGATAATTCTCAACTGGGAATCATATTCTTTATCTGTATTCTATTTGTATACTTGCTTCTTTCTGCTCTGTACGAGAGTTACATTACCCCCTTATCGGTTCTGTTTTCTATCCCCGTTGGACTAGCTGGTGTTTTTATTTTCCTAAATCTTTTTGGCTCTTCTAAAGGAATAGTAAATAATATTTATGTTCAGGTATCTATGGTAATGTTAATTGGTTTATTAGCCAAGAATGCTATTTTAATTGTTGAATATGCGGTTCAAAGACGTCAGCAAGGACAGAGTATTGTACGATCGGCAATTAATGGAGCAGTAGCAAGATTTAGGCCTATATTAATGACTTCGTTTGCTCTAATTTTTGGATTACTACCTTTGATGTTTGCTACGGGAGCAGGTGCTACAGGAAACCAATCGGTAGGTATTAGTGCTGTAGGTGGTATGTTAGTTGGTACACTGATTGGTGTATTTATTATACCCACCTTCTACATTTTATTTCAATATCTACAAGAGTGGATTGTGGGTAAACCAAAACAAATAGAACAATAAAAAATTAGAAGATGAAAACAAAACATATAAAAGACACTTTTCTATTAGGGGCTATCCTCCTAATTAGTTTAAGCTCTTGCCAAGTAACAAAACGGTATTCTACTCCTAAGTTAAGTATTGATGACATCTATAGAGATGAAGCCTCTACAGATACTGCGACCATAGCAAATATTCCGTGGATGGAATTTTATTCTGATCCTATTCTACAAGGATATATTCAGAAAGGATTGAGTAACAACCACGACATGCTTATTACTCAAGAACGAATTAAACAAGCGGAAGCTGTTTTAGGACAAGCGCGTGCAAATTATTTTCCAGAACTTGCATTGACAGCACAAGTTGATCAAACTCGGTTAAGTAGTGTCGATCCACTCACTGGAATGCCAAAAGATCGTAATTCATTAGCTTACCACAAAGAGACCTACACATTGGGGGTTGTAGCAAGCTGGGAACTAGATGTTTGGGGAAAATTAAATAGACAATCAAGAGCAAGTTATGCTGATATGTTAAATAGTTATGCAGGACGCAACTTGGTACAAACCTCATTGATTTCCAACATTGCTACTAGTTATTACACTCTTTTAGCTTTAGATAAGCAGTTAGAAGTAACTCAGGATATGATAAGGTTACTACATCAAACGTTAGAAACTACTATTGCAATGAAAGAAGCTGGTTATACAACTTCTGCTGCTATAGAACAAACTAGAGCGCTACTTCATAGTACTAAAACATCAGTACCTGAATTAGAAAAAAACATAACGCATCTAGAAAATGCTTTATCGGTTATGTTAGGAGAACCGGCTGCTGCTATTCAACGGAGTACCATTGCAAATCAAATGGTAAAAACCAATTTATCAATAGGTGTACCAGCTCAAATGTTAGCTAAAAGACCAGATGTTCAACAAGCTGAGTTGGCTTTTAGATCTGCTTTTGAATTAACCAATGCATCAAGAGCTAGTTTCTACCCTTCAATCAATCTAACTTCAGGATTAATTGGATACTCTACTATTAACGGGTTGAGTAACTTTTTTAAGCCTGAAAATTTAATTGCAAGTATTGCTGGGGGATTAACACAACCTCTGTTTGCAAGAAAAAAGCTAATTACACAATTAAATGTGGCTAAAGCTGAAGAAAGAGCAACGTTAATAGGATTTGAAAAGGCTGTTCTTATGGCAGGAAAAGAAGTTTCTGATATTCTTACTACATACGAATCTTCGACAAAGAAAAATGCAGATCGTGCCATCCAAGTAGAAGCTCAGAAGAAAGCTGTAGCTGACACTCAAGAACTACTACAAGCTGATTTAGCTACTTATCTTGAGGTTCTCAGTGCACAACAAGGATTACTCGAAGCTCAATTGAATCAAGTAAATGATAAACTAGAACAATTGCAAGCAGTTACTAATTTATACAGAGCGTTAGGTGGTGGTATTAATTAAATTTCAGTGATAATAATTTCATTCTTTTTCATTAAAAGGCTCATTTGGACTATTCTAAATGAGCCTTTTTGTTTTCTTCGTTAATCCCTAAAACGTCTTAAATCAAAAGGTCTAGGGCATCTGCCACGGATGACCTAGTCAAGTGCTTAACTTGCCCTAGTCATATGCATTCAGTGAATTAGGCCTTTATTTATTCAAACCTGAGAGATAACAATGTACACTTTCCAAACAGCAATGCATTAATTATATAAATAGCTTTTCAATATTGTTCACCTTTTTGTATTTTCACATTTATATAGTGCTTATGCTAGAGTTAATTGCACTATAAAGGGTTCAATCCTCTGCAATAACAGCTTTAATATTGAAGCTATTAAACTTCATTCTACTAAAAAATAGAGTTATGTTAATCGTTATAGGAATTTTATTTTTGGGTGTTATTACGGGGTTCATTATACAAAAACGTAAAACCTTAAAAGTGAACTTACCTATTATGGGACTTATTTGCTCACTACTCTTTATACTAGGGGTGGAAGTTGGGGAAAATAAAAGCATACTTCAAAACTTTAACACATTAGGTATAGAAGCAATTGTTATTACAATTGGTGCAGTTATAGGAAGTATTTTATTTGCTTGGCTCCTTTGGTCTTTTATTCAAAAAAATCAGAATTGAATATGAAAGGAAGTATAATCATTATCTTGTTCTTCATTTTTGGAATTGTGGTAGGTCACTATCAATGGATTCCTTTTAGTTTAACTGATAGTAATGTGAGCTTTTATATTTTATGCGGATTAATGTATCTAGTTGGACTAGGCATTGGCAATGATTCAAAAACAATTAAAGGCTTCCGCACTATTAATTATCGCCTTTTACTACTCCCTTTAGCTACTATTATAGGAACACTACTCGGATGTTTTATTGTTAGTTTATTCCTTCCACATCGTACAGCCTCAACCTGCATGGCAATAGGTTCTGGTTTTGGATATTACTCATTATCAAGCATTTTCATAACTGAATATAAAGGAGCAGAGTTAGGAACTATAGCCTTGCTATCTAACATAATAAGAGAAATTATAGCTTTGCTTCTAGCTCCATTTTTAGTAAAATACTTTGGAAAACTAGCTCCTATATCAGTAGGGGGTGCTACAACTATGGATACCACATTACCTATTATTACCCAATACTCAGGAAAAGAATTTGCTATTGCATCCATATATCATGGATTTATAGTCGATTTAAGTGTTCCTTTTCTGGTAACTTTCTTTTGTCTTTTATAACTCCCTACATAATCTAAAGTTAGACTAAAAAGTAATACAACAAAAGCCTAACAACTAATGAACAAACTCTCTTTTAAGAACTTTTGATGCACATTTATATCCTTCTTCATAAAGGGTCTCTAGTTTTTTCACATCTTTCTCTAATCGATCTACTTCTACAGGTTGTTGCGGACGAATCGTCATTATTAAGCCCTTTTCTTCATATTCATCTACTAAATCTAACTGTGCATTATAAGCAGCACATCGAGAACTTAAAGCCTCTCTTAGTTTAGGGTATTTTCGATAAATAAATGAAGGGACTTTAATATCTTTTGTCTCTTTTCGGTACCCTTTGGGTCGAGTTAGAACCACTAAATTTTTAGTATACCCCTCTTGAATCGCATGAGCTAAAGGAATAGAATCTACAATACCCCCATCTAACATAGGCACCTCGTCAACATAAGTAATAGGACTAACAAAAGGCAAACTACTTGAAGCTTTAACAATATCAATCACGCGTTCTTTACTCTTTTTATCTTCAAGATAATTAGCTTCTCCTGTTAGACAGTTCGTAGTAACCATAACAAAACGCATAGGGGAGGAAAAATAGGTATCATAATCAAAAGGAACTATATGCTCTGGAAACTCATAAAACAACAAATCACTATCTAATATATTTCGTTTAGAAAAAAGATGTTTTATACTGATATAATCGTACTCTTCAAGCAGTTCAATATTACTAGTTCGTGCCCTACCTCTCTGATTAGATATATAGGAAAGACCATTACACGCACCAGCAGACACACCTATTACGTAAGGAAATTGCACCTTATTATCCATAAGATAATCCAATACACCTGAGGTAAACACACCACGCATTCCACCTCCTTCTAATACTAATCCTACTTGATTTCCAAATCTAAATTCTCCCATATTGAGTAGTTTTCTTAATCCAAGACCAAATATAAATTAATTCCTTATAAAATAGCTTATATTCCTATCATTTTAATACAAACAACACACCCATCCTTTTTTGCTTTATTGGTTAATAAATAACAAAAAATAAGAGTCTATAAACAAACTGTTATCCTCTTCGCCTTATTTAAGTTATATTTGTCATTGAACGTTAAATATAAATATCATGATAAAGAAATTAGGACTCATTGTCCTTTTAGGTTTATTCTGCACATCTCTTAGTGCACAAAACACAACAGAAAACGAGACTAAAGGATTTCAGTTTACAACGGTTAAAGAAAACCCTATAACTCCAGTAAAAAACCAAAATAGATCGAGTACTTGTTGGAGCTTCTCTGGATTAGGACTTTTAGAATCAGAATTATTACGTCTTAATAAAGGAGAGTATGACCTATCTGAAATGTTTGTAGTACATCATACAATGGTAGATCGTGCAATAAACTATGTTCGTTTACACGGCGAAAGTTCATTTTCTCCTGGTGGTAGTTTCTATGATGTTATTTACTGCTTAAAACACTATGGACTGGTTCCACAAGAAGCTATGGAAGGTATTATGTATGGAGATACAGCACATGTTCATAGTGAATTAGATGCTGTAGCTGAAGGCTATGTGAATGCTATAGCTAAAGGAAGACATACTAAATTAACTCCTGTGTGGAAAGAGGGATTAGTATCTATTTATGATACTTATTTAGGTGCTTGTCCTGAAAAATTCACCTATAATGGTAAAGAGTATACTCCTAATAGCTTTGCGGACGAATTAGGTTTACAAGCAGACGACTACGTATCATTAACATCGTATACACACCATCCTTTCTATAGTGCTTTTCCTCTAGAAATTCAAGATAATTGGCGTAACGGACTCTCCTGGAACTTACCTATTGATGAGTTTATGGAGGTTTTTGATTATGCTGTAAATAATGGATACACCATAGCTTGGGGAAGCGATGTTAGTGAAGTTGGATTTACAAGAGATGGTATCGCTATTTTACCAGATATGGAACGTACTGATTTAACGGGTTCTGATATGGCTCGTTGGACTGGACTTTCAGCTTCAGATAAACGAAATGAATCAATGTCTAAACCAGGTCCAGAAAAAGAAGTAAACCAAGAAATGAGACAAACAGCTTATGATAATTGGGAGACTACTGACGATCATGGAATGTTAATCTATGGTATAGCTAAAGATCAAACTGGTAAAGAGTATTATATGGTCAAAAACTCGTGGGGTACAAACAGCAAATACAATGGTATTTGGTATGCCTCTAAAGCTTTTGTTAAATACAAAACCATGAATATTGTTCTTCACAAAAATGCAATTCCTAAAAACATAGCCAAAAAACTAGGATTCTAATCTATTAATAAATACGAATATAAAAGCATCACTTTAAGTTTTATAAAAACAAGTGATGCTTTTTTTATTATTATTGTAGTTAATTATTGCTCAAGATTAACTAATTTGTGCATTTTTAATGTGATATACTTTGCTAAGTCTATACTTTCTTTAAATTTGTATGACGAATTGTATATCTTTTTATATAGATATAAAAAAGTATTTATTTTAAATGATAACAGACTAATATTATGAAATTTAAAATTGTTGTACTGGCAAAACAAGTGCCAGATACTCGAAATGTAGGAAAGGATGCTATGAAAGCTGATGGAACAGTGAATCGTTCTGCCTTACCTGCTATTTTTAATCCAGAGGACTTAAATGCTTTAGAGCAAGCTCTACGTATAAAAGATCAATTTCCTGGCTCTACCGTCACTATGTTAACCATGGGCCCTGGAAGAGCTGCAGAAATTATTCGTGAAGGACTTTACCGTGGAGCAGATAATGGATACTTACTAACAGATCGGGCTTTTGCTGGTGCGGATACATTAGCTACTTCTTATGCTTTAGCTACAGCGATCAAAGAAATTGGAAAATGTGACTTAATCATAGGGGGACGACAAGCTATTGATGGTGATACTGCACAAGTAGGACCTCAAGTGGCAGAAAAGTTAAATCTACCTCAAGTTACATATGCTGAGGAAATTCTATCCTTAGACCAAAAAAGTATCACAATAAAAAGACACATTGACGGAGGAGTAGAAACAGTGAAAGCTCCACTGCCTCTAGTTATAACAGTTAATGGATCAGCTGCCCCTTGTCGTCCTCGTAATGCCAAATTAGTACAGAAATTTAAACATGCCAAAACAATTACCGAAAAACAGCAAGGTAATCTAGATTATACAGACCTTTATAATCAACGTGAGTTTTTAAATATTCCTGAATGGAGTGTTGAAGATGTTAAAGCGGATGTAGAACAGTGCGGTCTTTCAGGTTCACCTACCAAAGTGAAAGCGATTGAAAATATAGTATTCCAAGCTAAAGAAAGTAAAACTCTCTCTAGCAGTGATAAAGAGGTAGAGGAACTTATTGTTGAACTTTTAGCTAACCATACGATTGGCTAATTCTAAAATTTTAATTAAATGAACAATTTATTCGTTTATTGCGAAATAGAAGAGGGCCAAGTAGCTGAAGTTAGCTTAGAGTTGCTCTCTAAAGGACGCTCGTTAGCTAATGAACTCAAATGCCAATTAGAGGCTGTTGCTATAGGAGCCAACTTAGAAAATATTAAATCTCAAATTCTTCCTTACGGAGTAGATAAACTTCATATTTTTGATGACAAGCGCTTGTCACCTTATACTACTCTTCCACACACTTCTATTATAGTAAAACTTTTTCAAGAGGAGAAACCTCAAATCTGTTTACTTGGTGCTACTGTAATTGGCCGTGACTTAGGACCTAGAGTTTCTTCTGCATTAACTAGTGGATTAACTGCGGATTGTACCTCTCTAGAAATTGGTGACCACACGGAGAGAAGAGAAAACAAAACATATGAAAATTTACTTTATCAAATTCGACCTGCTTTTGGAGGTAATATAGTAGCAACTATTATAAATCCAGAACATCGCCCTCAAATGGCTACTGTTAGAGAAGGAGTCATGAAAAAGCAAATTGTATCTGACAAATACAAAGGAGAGGTTATAAACCATACAGTAAAAGATTATGTTACCGATAAAGATTTTGTTGTTGAGGTAATTGAACGCCATGTGGAAAAAGCTAAGAACAATCTAGGGAGTGCCCCTATCATTGTTGCTGGTGGATATGGTGTAGGATCAAAAGATAACTTTGATCTACTTTTTGAATTAGCTAAAACATTAAATGCTGAAGTGGGTGCTAGCCGTGCTGCTGTTGATGCTGGATTTGTAGAATCCGATAGGCAAATTGGACAAACAGGTGTAACTGTACGTCCTAAACTATATATTGCATGTGGTGTATCAGGACAAATTCAACACATTGCAGGAATGCAAGAGAGTGGAATTATTATATCTATTAATAATGACCCTGAAGCTCCAATTAATCAAATAGCTGATTATGTAATAAATGGAACTATTGAAGAGGTAGTTCCTAAAATGATTAAATATTACAAGCAAAACTCAAAATAAAGACCATGGAAAATTATTTTTTAGATATACCAGAATATAAACACCACCTTCACCACCCTCTTATGAAGAGAATTGTGGAGTTGAAAGAAAGAAATTATACTGATCAAGAACATTTTGACTATGCTCCCATTGATTTTGAAGATGCAATGGATAGTTATGAGCGTGTTCTTGAGATTATGGGACAAATTTGTACTGATATTATTGCTCCTAATGCTGAGGATGTTGATCAAAATGGTCCCACCTGCAGTGGAGGAAGGGTTACCTATGCTGAAGGAACTAAACAAAACATAGATGCTTGTATTCAAGCTGATTTAATGGGAATGTCTATGCCTCGTCGTTATGGTGGACTTAACTTCCCTGTGGTTCCTTATATTATGGCAGCTGACTTAGTCAGTATGAGTGATGCTAGTTTTCAAAATGTATGGGGACTGCAAGACTGTGCCTCTACTATTTATGAATTTGCCTCTGAGGATCAGAAAAAAAGATTTATTCCTCGTGTTTGCAAAGGAGAAACCATGTCAATGGACTTAACTGAACCTGATGCTGGATCTGATTTACAAGCTGTTATGCTTAAAGCTACCTATAATAAAAAAGATGATTGTTGGTATCTCAATGGTGTAAAGCGCTTTATTACTAATGGTGACTCGGATATACACTTAGTTTTAGCACGATCTGAAGAAGGTACACACGATGGACGAGGTCTATCTATGTTTATCTATGATAAAAACAACGGAGGGGTTACTGTTCGTCGTATTGAAAACAAAATGGGTATTAAGGGAGCACCTACTTGTGAGCTTGTATTTAAAAATGCAAAAGCTGAGCTTTGTGGTGATACAAGACTAGGACTTATAAAGTATGTAATGTCTTTAATGAATGGGGCACGATTAGGTATAGCTTCTCAATCAGTAGGTATTTGCCAAAATGCATACAATGAGGCTCTGGATTATGCTAAGGATAGAAAGCAATTTGGACAAGCTATCTTAAAATTCCCTCCAGTAGCAGAAATGCTTTCTCTTATGAAAGCTAAACTGGATGCTTCTCGCTCTTTACTCTATGAAACTGCTCGTTTTGTTGATGTATATAAAGCACTTGAGGATATCAGCAATGAAAGAAAACTCACACCTGAAGAAAGAAAGGAAATGAAAACTTTCTCAAGACTTGCTGATAGTTTTACACCTCTTGCTAAAGGGATTGGTAGTGAATTTGCTAATCAATGTACTTACGATGCCATTCAAATTCATGGTGGATCGGGTTATATGAAAGACTATCCGTGTGAAAGACTCTATCGTGACGCTCGTATTACTTCAATTTATGAAGGTACGACTCAACTTCAAGTGGTTGCTGCCATTCGCTATGTTACAAATGGTAGTTTCTTAAAACAGATAAAAGCATACGAAGAGTTATCGGTTGCACCTGAATTGAGTGGTTTACAAAATCGCTTAATAGAAATGGCTGAAACTTATGCTAAAGCTGTAGATTTCATTAATGAAGTAAAGAATAAAGAACTAACTGATTTTCATGCTCGTCGCCTAGTTGAAATGGCAGGCTATATTATTATGGGACACTTAGTATTACAAGATGCAACAAAAAATAGTGAGTTATTTAACTCTTCAGCTCATGTTTTTGTACGGTTTGCAGATAGTGAAGTACAAAAACACGCTCAATTTATAGACGGATTCTGTGAAGATGATCTAGCTTACTATAGAAAATAAAAAACAACACAAGGTAATATAATACTTGTGTATTTTATAATAAAAGCGTCAGAGGTATTTTTCTCTGACGTTTTTATTATACCCTTATTTTTCAACTACTGCTTAGTTGCTATTTATAAAACTCATGAACACATTGAATAAAAGTTTCAACATCTTCAATAGTAGTATCAAACGAAGTTACTAAACGAATGGTGTTTGTCCTTTCATCAACATAGAAAGAGCCATAATTTTGATGCAAATAATCAATTAAGGGCCTTGGCATGATAAGAAACAGCTGATTGCTTTCTACCTTTTGACAAAACCTTACTTGAGGAAAATCGACAAGTTTTGAATAAAGCAACTTAGCCATATCATTAGCATGTTGAGCATTTTTCAGCCAGAGATCATCCGTTAAGTATGATGTGAATTGGCATGATATAAAACGCATTTTAGATCCTAGTTGTGCTGATTGTTTTCTAATATAACGAGCAGATTCATAATAGTTGGAATTAAAAACAATGACACACTCCCCCATCATTAAACCATTCTTTGTTCCACCAAAACTCAATACATCAATTCCACAATCTGCAGTTAATGACCTTAACGACACTCCTAGCGATGCTGCTGCATTTGATAATCTAGAACCATCCATATGCACATACAATCCATACTGATGAGCTAAATTTACAATTTCCTTTATTTCAGCAGGAGTATAGATTGTACCTAATTCTGTGGTTTCTGATATAGATATAACTCCGGGCTGTGAACGATGTTCATCACCAACCCCCTGAAGATAAGGTTTAATTAAATCGGGTGACAGTTTTCCATCCTCTGTCTTGATAGGAATAATTTGAGTTCCTGTCATCTTTGTTGGTGATCCACACTCATCAACAAAGATATGGGCTGTCTCTGGACACAATATAGCGTGATAAGAACGAGCCAAAAGCTGCAAACCTATGATATTAGCTCCTGTGCCATTAAACACGAATAATGGCTCACAATCCGATTTAAATGTTGCTCGTATTACTTTCTCAGCCTCACGAGTCCACTCATCATTTCCGTAACCATATGCATGATTTACATTGGCTTTATTAATAGATTCTAAAATTAAAGGGTGTACTCCCGAGTTATTATCTGATGTTAAACTTCTCATAATAGTATTATATATAAAAATAAAATTCTATTGTTTCAAGCTCTAAAAATACAAAAATCACAAGACCTAGCAATAATAAACATTACTAAGCTTGTGATCTTTATTGTATTTATTTAGCCGAAGAAATTAAAACTCGAATATAAAAAAACATAAAATTGTTCTTCATCATCGCCTTCAAATACTATTTTATTTTCTTTGGCTAACCACCCCAACGCAGCACCTAATTCTGCATCACTAAGACCACTTTTCATCTTCAACTCAGAATAACTCCAACGGCAATTATCACTTAATAACTGCCATACTTCTCCTGCCCAAAATCCAATTTTAACCTTATCCATAAATTACCCCTCCTTAAAAATTTTAACATCTCTATCAATGCAATATACCGTATACCCCACATTAAAAATAACAAAAAAAGTAGAAAAATAAAATTTATGAGATCGTTTTTATTCTAATTAAACAATAAAGGCACTGTCTTTTCAGACAGTGCCTTTATCATAATATTACTATAAATCAATCTAGTGATTACATCATTCCACCCATACCTGGGGCTCCACCCATAGGCATAGCAGGTGTATCTTCTTTTTTATTTACAATCACACACTCTGTAGTTAATAACATACCTGCAATTGAAGCTGCATTTTCTAAAGCTACTCGTGCAACTTTAGCTGGATCAACAACACCTGCAACTCTAAGATCTTCGTACTTATCGTTTCTAGCATTGTATCCAAAGTCACCTTCACTATCAGCTACTTTTTGAACAATTACAGCACCTTCTTTTCCAGCATTTGCTACAATTTGGCGTAATGGTTCTTCTATAGCACGCTTAATGATGTTAATTCCAGTAGTTTCGTCAGGAGTCTCTCCTTCAAGACCATCAAGCGTCTTAACTGAACGAATATAGGTAACACCACCACCAGGAACAATTCCTTCTTCAATAGCAGCACGTGTTGCACATAAGGCATCATCAACGCGATCTTTCTTCTCCTTCATTTCTACTTCTGAAGCAGCACCTACATAAAGTACAGCAACACCACCAGAAAGTTTAGCTAAACGCTCTTGAAGTTTTTCTTTATCGTAATCAGATGTTGTAGTCTCTATTTGAGATTTAATTTGCTCAACACGTTTTCTGATTAACTCTTTATCTCCACCGCCACTTACAATAGTAGTATCATCTTTAGTTACTGTAATCTTATCTGCAGAACCAAGCATTTCTAAAGTAGCTTGTTCTAATGATAGGCCTTTTTCTTCGCTAATTACAACACCACCTGTAAGAATAGCAATATCTTCTAACATTTCTTTCCTACGATCTCCAAAACCTGGTGCTTTAACTGCACAAATTTTCAATTGAGAACGTAAACGGTTAACAACTAATGTTGTTAAAGCTTCACTATCTACATCTTCTGCAATTACTAATAATGGACGTCCAGATTGTACGGCTGGTTCTAATATAGGTAAGAATTCTTTTAGGTTAGAAATCTTTTTATCATAAATTAGAATGTAAGGGTTTTCCATCTCACACTCCATTTTTTCAGTATCAGTTACAAAATAAGCTGATAAATAACCTCTATCAAACTGCATACCTTCAACAACACCAATAGTTGTATCGGTTCCTTTTGCTTCTTCAATAGTGATTACACCATCTTTAGATACTTTACGCATAGCATCAGCAATAAGTTTTCCAATAACAGGATCATTATTTGCCGAAATAGTAGCAACTTGCTCAATTTTATCGTAATTATCACCTACTGTCTCTGCTTGTTTTGCAATAGACTCTACAACTTTAGCTACAGCTTTATCTATACCACGTTTTAGATCCATTGGATTAGCACCAGCAGTTACATTTTTTAAGCCTTCAGCAACTATAGCTTGAGCTAAAACAGTAGCAGTAGTAGTTCCATCACCAGCATCATCACCCGTTTTAGACGCTACCTCTTTTACTAACTGTGCTCCTGTATTTTGGTAAGCATCTTCTAATTCAATTTCTTTAGCAACTGTAACACCATCTTTTGTTATTGCTGGTGCACCAAATTGCTTTTCAATAATTACATTACGACCTTTTGGTCCCAAAGTTACTTTCACCGCATCAGCTAAAGCATCTACACCTTGCTTTAATTGATCGCGAGCTTCTATATCAAATAAAATTTCCTTTGCCATAATATTTTTTTGATTTTATGTTTTATATTTTGATAAAAAATTAACCTAAAACAGCTACTACATCACTTTGACGCATGATTAAGTAGTTTTTTCCTTCTACCTCTAATTCTGTTCCTGCATATTTTCCATAAAGAACTTGGTCACCTACTTTTAGTACCATATCTTCTTCTTTGGTTCCTTGTCCTACAGCAACCACTTCACCTTTTAATGGTTTTTCCTTTGCTGTATCAGGAATAATAATACCTCCAACGGTTTTCTCCTCTGCAGGTGCAGGAAGAATAAGAACTCTGTCTGCTAATGGTTTAATCTTCATAGTTTTTCTTTTTAATGTTTTTATTGAAATTTATTTTTTGCTTTACACTTTAATATAAGCTAAAAGCATGCCAAAGTATATTTTCATACAACTGACTGACAGATAGAGTCATTCTGACAGTTTAAGAATAAAAAGAGGCAGATGGGTTGTCTTATCATCTGCCTCTTGTTATTTTCTATTCCACGGGTAAGATATTTATTTTCCTATCTCACTTATTAGTTGTTCTAATGAAACTAATTCTTGATTTCCAGTAGCCATATTTCGCAAGGTTATTTTATTAGCTTTACGCTCACTTTCTCCTATCATTGCTACATATTCTATTCCATTAGAGTTAGCATAACTCATTTGTTTACGCATTTTTGCAGCATCAGGATAGATTTCGGACGAAATTCCAGCTTTACGAACTTCAGCTAAAGCCTTTAACGAAAACAAAGCCTCATCATCACCAAAATTAACGAAAAGAAGGCTGGTGCCATGGATGGCTTCTTTAGGATATAAATCTAATTGATTCAATACATCAAATATTCTATCAGCACCAAAAGATATCCCTACACCTGAAACTCCTTTCATCCCAAAAACACCTGTCAGATTGTCATACCTCCCTCCACCGGTAATACTACCAATTTCAACATCTAATGCTTTTACTTCAAAAATAGCTCCTGTATAATAATTTAAGCCACGAGCTAAAGTAATGTCAAAATCTACAGCGTTTGTTAACTCCATAGGAGCAACAGTATTTAATATAAACTCACTCTCTTTTACCCCTTGAAGACCTATCTCACTCTCAGACAATACTGTTTTTAATGTTGCTATTTTATCCTTATTTGTTCCAGATAACTCAATGATAGGCTTCAGTTTTTCAATTGATTCTTGAGAAACTCCTTTCGCCAACAATTCTTTATGAACATTCTCAATTCCTATTTTATCTAATTTATCTATAGCAACTGTAATATCTACAATTTTATCTTCCTGACCTATAACTTCTGCAATACCTGATAATATTTTTCTATTATTAAGTTTTATGGCTACACGTATTCCAAATTGTGAAAAAACAGTATCTATAATTTCTACTAACTCTATTTCATTCAGTAAAGAGTCACTACCTATAATATCAGCATCACATTGATAAAACTCTCTGTAACGTCCTTTTTGAGGTCTATCTGCTCTCCAAACAGGTTGTATTTGATAACGCTTAAACGGAAAGGTGATTTCATTACGGTGCATTACTACATACCGGGCAAAAGGAACGGTTAAGTCATAACGTAATCCTTTATCTGAAAACTTAGAGATCAACTGATTACTCTCGCGACTCAATAGTTCTTTATCTGAAAATTTAGACAAGTAATCTCCCGAGTTTAAGATTTTAAAGAGTAACTGGTCTCCCTCCTCTCCATATTTTCCCATAAGGGTAGACAAAGTTTCCATTGCTGGGGTCTCGATTTGCTGAAAACCATATAGATGATAAACATCTCTTATCGTATCAAATATATAGTTGCGTTTCGCCATTTCAACAGGTGAAAAATCTCGAGTTCCTTTTGGTAAACTAGGTTTTATAGCCATCTTAAATATTCTATTTTTTATTTTGTTAAAATCTTATGTGTCACAAAATTAACGAAAAAAACGGTGTATTTACTTTTCTAGAGACTAAATTATTTTCAAACCACAAAAAAAGCGAGAGTCTAATCACTCTCGCTCTATTCTTTAGATTTCATCTTCTTTTAGGATGCCCTAGACCTTTGCCCCTTTTGACTAGGCCATATAGTACATATGACTAGGGCAAAGTAATCTCTTCATTTAAGCATAAAATAAGATTAGTTTCTTCTTCCCATAAATATCATTACATAATAAATCAAAGTAGCTAATGAACCTAAAGCAGCAACTACATACGTATAAGCAGCAGATTTCAAAGCATCTTTTGCTTGACTATGATTTTGTGAAGTTGTTATTCCTGCTGTATCTAGCCAAACCAAAGCACGTCTACTAGCATCTATTTCAACTGGCAATGTAATAAAGCTAAACAATGTAGTAGTAGCAAAAAGAATAATTCCAGCTAATAGCAAACCTGGCATTGATTCTAACATAATAATACCCAATAATAGTATCCATGTCATCCACTTAGAAGCTAAACTAACAACAGGCACTAATTTACTACGCATAGTTAAAGGCCCATAAGCCCGTGCATGTTGAATTGCATGGCCACACTCATGCGCTGCTACTGCAGCTGCCATTATACTATTACTATTATATACACCATCACTTAAATTAACCGTTTTATTTCTAGGATCGTAATGATCGGTTAACTGACCTGAAGTAGAAATCACTCTAACATCATGAATACCATTCTCATCCAACATCTGTTGAGCTACTTCTCTACCTGTCATTCCTCTAGTCAAAGGAATCTGCGAATACTTTTTGAATTTTCGTTGTAAGTTTGCTTGTACCAGAAAGCTCAAAAGAGCTATACCTATAAATATAATCCATTGCATTCCTATTGCTCCTACAGCCATAATACTTTTCTCTTTATGATTCTACATTAATCTTTTATACTCTCTTAATAATATATACTACAAATATATTGCCAAAAATAAAAGGAAACTGCAAACAATGATACAGTTTCCTTTTATTTAATATTCTTATTCGTTAAAATTCACTATTTAACGATTTAATAACCTTTTTTAAATTCCGCACTTAACGAACAATTGTTTGTTCACGATCAGGACCTACAGAAACAATAGCAATATCTACTCCTAATTCTTCTTCTAAAAATGACAGATAAGCATTAAACTCTTCAGGAAACTCATCCTCACTCTTAACTTTCGTCATGTCAGTTTGCCATCCTGTAATTTCTGTATAAATAGGTTCAACGTTCCCTTCTATATCATAAGGGAAGTAATCCACTTCTTCTCCATCTATTTTATAAGCTACACAAGCTTTAATAGTTTCAAAAGTATCTAAAACATCACTCTTCATCATAATTAACTTGGTTACACCATTAATCATAATTGAATAACGCAATGCTACTAAATCAATCCATCCACAACGTCTTTTTCGTCCTGTAACAGAACCAAATTCACCTCCTAGTTCACAAATCAAATCTCCAGTATTATCAAATAACTCCGTCGGAAAAGGTCCTTCTCCAACTCTTGTACAATAAGCTTTGAAAATACCAAAAACATCACCTATTCGTTTAGGAGCAATACCTAATCCAGTACACGCACCAGCACAAACAGTGTTTGATGAAGTAACATATGGATAAGACCCAAAATCAACATCCAACAAAGTACCTTGAGCTCCTTCACACAAAACACTCTTACCATTATCTAAATATTGGTTTATAGTATGTTCACTATCGATTAAATTAAATTCTTTTAAATAAGCTATACCAGCTAACCATTCTTTTTCCTCTTTATCTAAATCATAGGAGTAATCTAGGTTTTGAAGAAGTACTTCATGATGTGCTTTTAACTTAGCATATTTCTCTTCAAAATTACATAATATATCACCCACTCTCAATCCATTACGACTTACTTTGTCTGTATAAGCTGGACCAATACCTCTCCCAGTAGTTCCTACCTTATCATCCCCTTTTTGCTGTTCATAAGCAGCATCTAATAAACGATGCGTAGGAAGTATTAAATGTGTTTTTTTAGAAATATAAAGACGATCTTTTAATTCATGTCCTGCAGCTTCTAAGCTCTTAGCTTCTTCCATAAAACGAGCAGGATCAAGAACCACGCCATTTCCAATAATATTTACTTTGTCTCCTTGAAAAATCCCCGAAGGTATAGAACGCAATACATATTTTTGATCTTCAAAAATTAACGTATGTCCTGCATTAGGACCTCCTTGAAAACGGGCAATCACATCATATTTAGGAGTCAAGACGTCAACTACTTTACCTTTTCCTTCGTCACCCCATTGTAAACCTAAAAGAACATCTACTTTCATGATAGTTTTATTGTGTTTGTTTTTTATTGTGTTTATTACCTTTGATACACTTTTCACACAAGCCATAGACATATAGCGAATAGTGAGACACTTTAAACTTAGAAAACTCAGCAGCTTCAATCTCTTTTTGAAGTTGCTTATTCTTCTGTTCTATAATTTTCCCACATTTTGTGCAAATTAAATGATGATGAATCGATCGATCATACGTTTTCTCGTACTGAGAAGAATTACCAAACTGATGTCGTATCACCAATTGAGCATCTATTAATAAAGTTATTGTATTGTAAAGGGTAGCTCGACTCACACTAAACTTTCCTTCCTCCTTCATTATGGAGTAAAGTGAGTCTATATCAAAATGACCATTTATAGAGTATACTGTATCCAATATAGCATAACGCTCTGGAGTTTTTCTATGGCCTTTTGAATTCAAATATTCTGTAAAAATCTGCTCTACTACCTTATCTGAATCTTTATCTCTCACAACTAATAAATGTAAATCATCAACAAGCAAAGTTAACTCTTTTTTAATCAAAGCATTGCTTTTAAACAACTTTTTATAAGTAAGACAACTCCTCTTGTATCATTTGATATAGCTTCTGTTCCTTCTCCTCAGAAGAATGTTTAAATGTTGTCAGTAAAGGTTTTATATAGCTTCTGTGCTTACTACTCTTTGCTAAAAATTTACGCAAAGCTAAAAATGAAGCACTCTGCAATGCATATGAATCATCTTTCATAGAAGACAGAGATTGACTTAAAAACTCATTCGATGCCCGTTCATCTAGCTCAGCACAGGTATTTAGTATTCTAGAAAACGTCAAATATCCACAAATTTGAACCATTTCATCAGGATGGGCCATCCATCGAAAAGAAAGCTCAAAAGCAAAAGGCACCTGTTGGAATAAATGCATGGCAGTTATTTCTGCAATTTCCTTCTGTCCAACACTTTTAGCCCACTCAGTAGCTAATTCTGGAGTAAAACTTTCAAGAGGTTGTAATAAACCAGCTAAAATCTTAAACTCTCTAATATCTTCTCTCCATAAAGATTGTGCCAATTCATGATCTTTATCCCAGCGAGGAGCCATTTGTTTTAATGTAGGTAAATCGACACCAAAATTAAGACGATAATTCACCCCTTTCTGTCGCATACTATGAGAAACAACTCCGTTCATAGCTAAACGGAGTTGTGTTCTGATATCTTTTATTTTATCTTCTAATGTCATACATTAATTATTAACTGAGGGTAGAAATGAATAGTCTCTACTATAGCGTAGCATCTGCTCAGCATACCCTTCTTCGTAAGTTACAGTTATATCAAGTATTTCACCTTGCTCATTATATTCTGGTTTGTAAACTGGATTAACAAATCCCTTATATGGAGCTAAATTTAAGTTTGCATAACGACTAAGAACTTCTTTATGAAGATCAGGATCAATTTTCACTGCATATTGCTCTACTATAGCCCGAGCAGCTTCAAAATCACCAGTCGAACGAATACGTTGTATTTCAGCTAATAACTCACCAAAAAGTGTTCTTACTTTTTGATAATCATTAACTACAACATATGTTTTTCCTTCTTTTTTAACCAGCTCAATTACATTATCATCTTTACCTTTTTCATATACCCAACGAGCAATTAATTGACGATTACGCATATGCGATTCTTCTACTTCATTTCCTAGTTCAATACGAACTAATTGTGTCATTAACCCATTCATCAAGAAACTATAATATTCAGCTTTATAGGCTTCCTCATTAGGTGTTAATCCTAATTCCACGAGCTTTTGATCAGCTACATAATATAACCCAAACAAATCTGCTCGAGCTTCTTCTATTGTTGCTCCATAGGCTTTCAGTGCATCTTCTTTTCCTGGTAATATCTTTCCTGAACCATGTCCCAAACACTCGTGTAAGTCAGTATGTAGATTACCAGTTAAATCACCATATTTATTCATCAAGTCTACTTCTTCTTGACTATAAGCAAATTCCTCACTAAATCCATTACCATGAGCCGCTTTATTATATGCATCGGTAATATTACCAATAGTTACTGACTTAGAACCATGATGATTGCGTATCCAATTAGCATTGGGTAAGTTAATACCTATAGCAGTAGCTGGATATAAATCACCTCCTAACATAGCAGCAGTAATCACCTTAGCAGATACCCCTTTTACCTTTTCCTTTTTAAACTCTGGAGCAACAGGTGAATTATCTTCAAACCACTGAGCATTACTACTTATTATTTCTGTTCGTTTAGTAGCCTCTAAGTCTTTGAAATTAACTAAGGACTCCCAACTCGCTTTTAATCCTAGAGGATCACCGTAAGTCTCAGTAAATCCATTAACAAAATCCACTCTTGATTTTAAATCATGCACCCATAAGATACTATAATCATCATATGTTTTAAGATCTCCCGTTTGATAAAACTCAATCAGTTTCTTTATTACAGCTTCTTGTTCTTCATTTTCTGAAACCTCTTGAGCTCGCTCTAACCAATAGATTACACGTTCAATAGCTTCTGAATATAATCCACCTACTTTCCAAACCTTTTCTTTTATTACTCCATTTTCCTTTACTAAACGACTATTCAGACCGTAAGATATAGGAGTTTCATCACTAGGGTCTTTTTTTCCAGCATAAAAAGCTTCTGCTTCTGCTTGAGTTACATTTTGATAGTAGTTGCATGCTGAAGTTTCAATTAAATCCACTCCATCTTCTTGATTTACACGCTTTGGCTTAATCGTAGGATCAAAAATGACAGGAGCAATGTCTTTGTATAAGCACTCAATCGTATTACCTTCTTCAATTGGTAATAAATTTTCATCAACACTCAATAAAACATCCTTAAAAAACTCCTCACTAAACCCTGGAGTAAATTTATCCATTCCATAATGATGATGAATTCCATTTGCAAACCAAACACGCTTTAAGTACACCTCAAAGGCCTTGAAGTCATCACTCGTCCTGTCTCCTTTATAATCTAGATAAATAGCCTCTAGCGTTCTTCTAATACGCAAATTGTATTTACCATTTTGATCGAATAATATATCTCTACCAGACTGAGCTGCTTCTGAAAGAAAATAAATCAATTTTTTCTGTTGCAACGATAGCTCATCAAATCCAGGAACCTGATAACGTAAAATCTGTAAATCAGCAAATCTATCCACGGTATAATTAAATTTTTCTTGATTTTTATTAGCCGATGTGGGATTTCCACATGAGACAAAAACAACAATAGCAAGTAGCGCTAGGGTAATAAGTTTCTTCATGTTTTTTATACAAATCTAGAGTAATAAACTGAAAAAAGGAAATACGTTAGAAGTTTTCACTCTTTCATATTCCCTTTTTCATAAAATAATATCCTTTTACTTTTTCTTTACATCATGAGGATCAGCATGTCTCTTTCTATATGAGTTAGGTGTTTCTCCTACATTTCGATAAAATGCAGCATAAAAAGATTGTCGGTTAGCAAAGCCAACCATTGCACTAATTTCTTCAATGTTCTTATCTACATATCTCTTATCTCTTAACAAATACAAGGCATCACGTATGCGATGCTCATTTAATAAACTTGAGAAGTTCTTTCCAAACCTTGAGTTAACCACAGCTGACAAATAACGTGTGTTAGTATTCAATTCATCGGCTAATTCTTTAGCAGAGAATGATGAATCCCTATATCGTTTTTGCATTACGACAACATTCAAAATTTTGTCGTAAAGTTCATCGGCCAATTCCGGTCTGATAAGAGAGCGATAAGCAGCACCTTTGTCCTCTCTTTCCCTAATATTATAGGGTCGTCTTTTCGGATTTTCCTTTTTCATACAATTACATTTAGAATTTATATCATTATGTTAGTAACAACAAACTTATAAATATGTTTAGTACAACAACGAAAATATATTCACAATTTAAACACTTTTAGCAGTTGAATTATTCCTAACTCTATTAAAACCAACTATTTGACTAATTAATAGTAAAAATAAGACCTTAAAAGATATTGATATAATATAATAAAAACTTAGACAAAGACAAAAAAACATTACAGCTCAAAGAGTTAGAAAAATAAATCAATCTATTTTAACTCAAAAATAACAAAGAATACTTTTTAACTTTTTTTTATTTTTATTTCCCGTATATAGCTCTAATATTGTATAAATGCAATTCAACTAATGATACAGAAACTCAAGAAATATTTTGGTTTTGATTCTTTTCGCCCACTCCAAAAAGAAATTATAGAACAACTTTTAAGTAAAAATGATGCCCTAGTTATTATGCCTACAGGAGGTGGAAAATCTTTATGTTACCAATTAACAGCCCTATTACTTCCAGGTACAACAATTGTTGTTTCACCTTTAATATCCCTCATGAAAGACCAAGTGGAAGATTTAAAGAATAGTGGTATAGCTGCCGAAGCACTAAACAGTAGTAAAACAGATGAGGAAAACACACTCATTAGAATGAGTTGCTTAGCTGGAGAAGTCAAACTTTTATATCTTTCACCAGAAAAACTTTTAAGTGAAGCGGACTACTTATTGCGAGATATAGAGATCTCTCTATTTGCAATTGACGAAGCTCACTGTATTTCACAGTGGGGACATGACTTTCGTCCTGAATATGCACAACTTGGATTTTTACACGAAAAATTCCCAAATACTCCAATAGTTGCATTGACAGCTACAGCCGATAAACTAACACGTCAAGATATAGCTCAACAATTAAATCTGAATAATCCCAAGCTGTTTTTATCTTCATTTGATCGACCCAATTTATATTTAGATGTAAAAAGAGGTTACCTGCAAAAGGATAAAAACAAGGCTATATTACAATACATAAAAAAACGCCCTAATGAAAGTGGTATTGTATATTGCCTTAGTAGAAAAAACACTGAATCCATTGCTAGATACCTTAGTAAACAAGGTATACTGTGCAAAGTTTATCATGCAGGGTTGTCAAATAATATCAGAGAACAAGCGCAAGAAGATTTCATAAAAGATAAAGTACAGGTTATTTGTGCAACTATTGCATTTGGAATGGGTATTGACAAGTCTAATGTACGATGGGTTATTCATTATAATCTTCCTAAAAGTATCGAGAATTTTTATCAAGAAATTGGTAGAGCAGGACGCGATGGACTACCTAGTGATACCTTACTTTTCTACTCCCTTAGTGACATTATTTTATTAACACAATTTGCCAACCAAAGTAACCAAAGAGATATCAATCTAGAAAAGTTAAACCGAATGCAGCATTATGCTGAATCGAATAATTGCCGTCGGAGAATATTACTCAACTATTTTGGTGAAACCACATCAACAAACTGTGGAAACTGTGATGTTTGTTTAAATCCGCCCAAGCAATTTGATGGAACAATCATCATACAAAAAGCTCTTAGTGCAGTAGCTAGAACTAATCAACAAGTAGGAACGAATCTATTAATTGAAATTTTAAGAGGACTACGAAACAGTCGAATAACTGAAAACCATTATGATAAACTAAAAACTTTTGGCGTAGGAAAAGATGTACCTGCTCGAGATTGGCAAGACTATCTACTTCAAATGATTCATTTAGGCTATTTAGAAGTTGCATATAATGAATATAACCATCTTAAGATTACAACCTTAGGTGCAGAAATACTGTTTGGAAAAGAGAAAGCCACACTTGCTGTTATTCAAAGAGAAGAGAAAAAAGAGACTAAAAAGAAGACTCAAAAAATAGATTTCCCAACGATTAAAAATGAAGATCTATTTGAGGAGTTAAGAGCGTTAAGAAAGGAATTAGCAGATGAGGAAGGGGTTCCTGCCTATCTTGTCTTTTCTGATAAAACGTTGCGTTCATTATCCAATGCACAACCTACTACCCTATCTGATTTTGGTCTAATTCATGGTATTGGTGAATACAAACAAAACAAATATGGTGAAGTTTTTATTGAATGTATTAAGAAATTCATAAACAAGCATTAATCAAACGAATTGACTGTTACTTGCATTGCTTCAATAAATCACTTAATTCCACTTGAGGATAACCGAGTTGAATAGCATTTTCAAATGCTTTTTTAGCTAAATGCTTTTTCTCCATTTTTAAAAATACTTTACCCATCAAAGCTTGTACTTCAGCAGACTGACTATTTATACTTTCAGCTTCCTCCAAATCTAAAAGAGCAACATCCCATTGCTCCTGATCAAAAGCCACATTAGCTCTAGCAAGTAGCAGTAAATCATCTTGTGGATGATCATGAATCATACGATTTAAGATATCTGTTGCTTCACTATATCTTTTTTCTGTTTGTGCTAACGTTGCAAGTCCTAGTTGTGCATTATAATGAGTTTCATCTAGACTTAGAATTCGATTATAATCTATACGAGCTGCACCATAATCACGATTAGAAACAGCTATATAAGCCCTCATTAACAGTGCCTCTATCGCCTCAGAATCTAAATCTAACACTTTACAATAGTCAATATAAGCTTTCCGCAATTCTCCTAATTCCATATATGCAGTAGCTCGATTCATAAGAATAGGTATTGAATAAGGAGTTATATTTAAGGCAAGAGTATATGATTCTAGTGCTTCATCGTATCGTCTCTGCATACGTTGAATAGATCCTAAATTCGAAAAAAGCAACGCGTTTTTTATATTTGCAGGTTCTAACTGAAGTGCTTTCTTAAAAAACTCTTCAGCTTCTTCATAAGCACCTTCTTCTAGCGCTTCGATTCCTTGAATAGCCAACTCTGTATAATCTTGGGCTTGAATAGGTAAATCTCCAAGAAAAAGAAAAAACAGACAGATTGATATACAATATTGTTTCATACTTAACCTATTATCTAGTTTAAGATACAAATATAAGCAAACAAACTACTTCCTCTGTCTATAGTCAGAAATACCACTAGAACATTCATAAATGTTAGCAGTATTTCACACTTCACCAATTCAAAATAGCGTTAAAAAGAAAAGAGAAGTCTAATTATTACACTTCTCCTCTTGGTACCTCAAACATTCAAGTTAGCAAATATTGATATAATCCAACCCCACAGATTAAATCATTATGGACAGTATTGCTTTTTGATATAATCCACTAACCACTCTCCTACTTCTGATGTAGAATAACTTTTTTCCTCTTTAGTACGAATATCAGCAGTAGTAATCTTCTCATCCATCGATGCCTTCACTGCTTTTCGAATAATATCCGATTCTTCTTGTAGATTAAAAGCATATTCGAATAGCATAGCTGCAGAAAGGACAGCAGCCAATGGATTGGCTATGTTTTTCCCTGCAGCCTCTGGCCAAGAACCATGAATAGGTTCAAAAACAGACGTATGTAACCCAATCGATGCCGAAGGTAATAGCCCCATAGAACCAGTAATTACCGAAGCTTCATCCGTTAAAATATCACCAAACATATTTTCCGTAACTATTACATCAAAAGATGTAGGCCATTGAATTAACCGCATAGCTACATTATCAACAAACATATACTCCGTCTGCACTTCAGGAAAATCTTGTTCCATCTCCTTTGCTACTTCACGCCAAAGTCTAGAAGTAGCTAAGATATTTGCTTTATCCACAACAGTCAGCTTTTTACGACGTTGCATAGCAAATTCAAAAGCTAAACGAACGATACGTTCAACTTCTTCCCGACTATAGACACACGTATCATAAGCTACATTACCATCTTCACTACGACCTTGAGGTCTACCAAAATAAAGTCCACCTGTTAATTCCCTAACACATAAAAAATCTGCACCTTTCACTAAGTCAGCACGTAAAGGAGATTGATGTATTAAAGATTCAAATGTAGTTATTGGACGTAAGTTAGCATATAATCCTAACCGCTTACGCATAGCCAATAATCCTTGTTCTGGTCGTACCTTAGCTGTAGGATCGTTATCGAATTTAGGATGTCCTACTGCCCCAAAAAGCACTGCATCACTCTTTTTACATAATGCGTGGGTTTCTTCAGGATACGGATTCCCATATTTATCAATAGCATCTGCACCACAACTACCATATTCAAATGAAACACTATGGTTAAATTTATCTGCTACTGCTTCTACTATTTTTTTGGCAACCTCTGTAATCTCAGGACCTATTCCATCACCAGGAAGCACTGCTATTTTCATTTTCATTATCTCTATTTTATTATTTATTTATTCTTTTTATACTCAATAAAATTATACCACAATTGGATTATATAATCCACACACAGATTAGTGTCTATATATCATCTATTAAATTCAGCATTTTCATAGTAGCCTTAATAGCCGACTCTGTTTGATCGACATCTAAGCCACGTGTTCTAAAGGTCTTATTCTTAAAACTCCACGTAATAATAGTCTGAACAAAAGCATCAGTACGTCCTCCAGGTGGAATGGTAACCGCATAGTTTGTTAGCATCGGAAAAGACCGCCCTAATTTATCCTTATAAACCTTCCGTAAAGCACGAACAAAAGCATCATACTGACCATCTCCCGATGAACTTTCTTCATACACTTTTCCTTCAATTTCAATACTTAGTGTAGCAGTTGGTTTTAATCCTCTAACCAATGTTACATAATAACTTTTTAATTTTACTGTATCATTTATTACATCATGTTTTAATACATCTGATATGATATATGGCAAATCTTCTTGGGTAACTAACTCCTTACGATCACCTAAAGCAATAATGCGTTCCGTAACTCGCTTCATAGAATCCTCATCTAATTGTAAACCTAATTGTTCTAAGTTCTTCCGAATGTTAGCTTTTCCAGAGGTCTTACCTAAAGCATATTCCCTAACTCTTCCAAAGCGTTCAGGCAATAAAGCATTGCAATATAAATCCTTTTTTTGATCTCCATCTGCATGAACTCCTGCTACTTGTGTAAACACATTTTCTCCCACAATCGGTTTATTGGCGGGTATCATAATAGTAGAATAGGACTCTACAATACGACTAGCCTCATTTAATTTACTTTCATCAATACTGGTAATGGCATTAAAATGATCTTTTAATATAGCTTGAACACTAGCAAGAGCAGCATTTCCTGCTCGTTCTCCTAAACCATTTATAGTAGTATGTAATCCTTTCACCTTTGAAAAAACAGCAGCTAGAACATTGCTAACAGCTAAATCATAATCATTGTGTGCATGAAAATCAAAATGCTTATTAGGATAACGCTCCGTCATTATATCCATATATCTTATGACTTGCAGAGGATTTAGTATCCCTAAAGTATCGGGTAACATAAAACGCTTAATTTCAGTATTTTGTAATTCATCCATTAAAAAGAAAACATACTCAATAGAATCCTTCATCCCATTACTCCAATCTTCCAAATAGATATTAACAGCTATTCCTTTTTCGGTAGCATAATCTACTACTTTTTTTATATTCGTTAAATGTTCTTCTGGAGTTTTTTTAAGCTGATAATTACAGTGACGTAATGAGCCTTTACATAACAAATTCAATACTTTTCCCCCAGCCTTTGAAATCCAATCAACAGATTTCCCATCATCAACAAAACCAAGCACTTCTACCTTTTCTAAAAAACCATTTTTTTTGGCCCAATTAGTGATGAGTTCTACGGCTTTAAATTCTCCACCCGAAACATGAGCTGAACCAACTTCTATACGATCTACACGTAAATCTTCAAGTAACACACGAGCAATCATCAACTTCTCGTGCGGTACAAATGACACTCCGCAAGTTTGTTCCCCATCACGGAGTGTTGTATCCATTATCTCTATGCGTACTTCCTTTCCCATTTCTCTATTTTATCTTGATGGGATAGAAGGAAGTCAATATCATCCAGTCCATTTTCCAAACAATGTTTTTTATAGGCACTGATTTCAAAAGTTTCATTTTCATCGGTACGCTGATTTATAATTATCTGATTGGGTAAATCAATTGTTACTTTGCTCTTTGGATTTTCATCAATAGACTGAAATAACCTTGCTAAAAAATCTTCGCTTACCTGTACAGGAAGCACAAAATTATTTAATGCATTATTTCTAAATATATCAGCAAAAAAGCTACTAACTACAACACGAAAACCATAACCAGCTAATGCCCAAGCAGCATGTTCTCTACTAGAACCCGACCCAAAGTTTTTGCCTGCAACTAAAACTTCACCAGAATAAGTTGGATTATTTAGCACAAAATTGGTTTTAGGCTTTCCTTCTTTATCGAAACGCCAATCATAAAATAGTTTTTCCCCAAACCCTTCTTTTGTCGTTGCTTTTAAAAAACGAGCAGGTATAATTTGATCTGTATCAACATTTTCTAAAGGAAGAGGTACACAAGTAGATTGAATAATATTTATTTTTTGTTTCATTTTTTCAATATTAAAAGGTTGTAAGAATTATAGTAAAGTACGAGGATCAGTAATTTCTCCAGTTACTGCTGCTGCAGCAGCTACTAATGGACTAGCTAGTAATGTTCTTGCACCAGGCCCTTGACGACCTTCAAAATTCCTGTTCGATGTAGATACAGAATACTTTCCTGCAGGTACTTTATCCTCATTCATTGCTAAACAAGCAGAGCACCCAGGTTGCCTAATTTCAAATCCAGCCTCTTCAAGTATTACATCCAACCCTTCTTCCTTAATTTCATTCAATACACTCCAGGAACCAGGAACCAACCAAACAACAACATCCTTCTTTTTCTTTCTCCCTTTCACAATAGATACAAAGGCTCTAAAGTCTTCTATACGTCCATTAGTACACGATCCTAAAAAGACATAGTCTATGGGTTGTCCTAAAATAGATTTTCCTGCTGTAAATCCCATGTACTCCATCGACTTACTAAAAGACTCATTCTTCAAATCAGGTATAGATTGAGTTATTCCCATTCCCATACCTGGATTGGTTCCATAAGTTATCATAGGCTCTATTTTTGTAGCATCAATAGTAACCTCTTTATCAAACTGTGCACCTTCATCACTCTTTAACGTCTTCCAGTAGGCTATTGCCTTATCCCACTCATCCCCCTTAGGAGCATACTCCGTTCCTTTTACATAATCGAACACCACCTCATCAGGAGCAATCATACCGCCTCTTGCACCCATTTCTATGGATAAGTTACACAATGTCATTCTTCCATCCATACTTAATGAACGAACAGCTTCTCCAGCATATTCCACAAAATAACCCGTAGCGCCTCCCGTTGATAATTTAGAAATAATGTAAAGCGCTAAATCTTTAGCTGTTACACACGATCCTAATTTACCATTCACATTAATTCTCATTGTTTTAGGGCGATTCTGTAAAACACACTGAGAAGCCAATACCATCTCAACCTCACTTGTACCGATACCAAAAGCAATAGCACCTAGCGCACCATGAGTAGATGTATGTGAGTCTCCACAAACAATAGTCATACCAGGCAAGGTTAAACCATTTTCTGGACCTACTACATGAATAATACCATTCTTAGGATTCATCATACCAAAATAAGTCAACCCAAAATCTTTTGCATTTTTCTCCAATGCATCCACCTGATGTTTAGATATAGGGTCTTGTATAGGTAGTTCTTGCCCAACGGTTGGAGTATTATGATCAGGCATACAAATAACCTTATCAGGCCTAAACACTTTTAAATTCCTTCGCCTTAACCCTTCAAACGCTTGAGGGCTTGTCACCTCATGACAATAAAGTCTATCAATATATAGTTGAGTAGGACCTTCATCTACTTCCTGTACCACATGAGCATCCCAAATTTTATCAAATAATGTTTGTTTCATTGTCTTCTCTAGTTTGTCTTTTAATACTTGTCTATTTATTAAAATTTATTTATACAATCAATATAAGCTTCTACAGATGCCGCCACAATATCAGTATTAGCTCCAAACCCATAATACATTTGACCTGCATGTTCTACTTGCATATGCACCTTTCCCATATCATCACTTCCTTTATTAATCGCTTGAATAGTAAATTCTTTTAATGTCATCTCTCGCTCAATGATTTTCTTTAGAGCACGTATTGCAGCATCTACAGGCCCATTTCCCGAAGCAGCTGCTTCAAATTTTTCTCCCGATATGTTTAATCCTATACTTGCCACTGAGCGAACACCTACCCCACTTGTTACTTGCAGATAATCCAACTTAATGTGATGATCTAGTGTGCGATCTGCACCTGCCAACAACAATACATCATCATCAGTTATATCCTTCTTCTTATCTGCTAAATTTAGAAATTTTTCATAGACTTTGTTCAAGCCTTCTTCTTGTAGCTTTACACCAAGAGCTTCCAAGCGGTGCTTTAATGCAGCACGACCACTACGAGCTGTTAATACTATGGAACTATCATCTATGCCGACTTCTTTAGGATCAATAATCTCATAAGTATTTGTATTTTTTAATACCCCATCTTGATGAATTCCTGATGAATGCGCAAAGGCATTTCTTCCTACTATTGCTTTATTAGCTTGAACTGGCATATTCATCAAACTAGAAACCATACGACTCACACCAGCAATCTTACGTGTATTTATATTGGTGTCAATTCCTAAGTTATGACTCTTTAGAATCATAACAACTTCTTCCAATGCAGTATTACCTGCTCGTTCACCAATTCCATTAATAGTAACTTCCACTTGACGAGCACCATTCACTACTCCACTCATAGTATTGGCTGTAGCCATACCTAAGTCATTATGACAATGCGTAGAAATAATTGCTCTATCAATATTTGAAACATTCTCTTTTAAAAATCTAATTTTCTCACCATAAGCTTGTGGCAAACAATAACCTGTGGTATCGGGTATATTTACTACTGTTGCACCAGCAGCAATTACCGCCTCAATCACTCGCGCTAGAAACTCGTTATCTGTACGACCTGCATCTTCAGCATAAAACTCCACATCTTCTACAAATCGACGAGCATATTTTACAGCCCTGACAGCTCTTTCTATAATTTCCTCACGAGTTGAATTAAACTTATGTTTAATATGAAAATCCGAAGTCCCTATACCTGTATGAATTCGTTTATTCTTTGCAAATTTCAAAGATTCAGCTGCTACCTCAATATCTTTTTCTACAGCTCGTGTTAGAGCACAAATTGTCGGCCAAGTAACTGCTTTAGAAATTTCAATTACAGAGTTAAAATCACCAGGGCTAGAAACTGGAAAACCAGCTTCAATCACATCAACACCTAACTCTTCGAGAGCTTTAGCCACCTCAATCTTTTCTACTGTGTTTAATTGACACCCGGGAACCTGTTCACCATCACGTAACGTGGTATCAAATATAAAAAGTCTGTCCTCTGTCATCATTCATTGGTTTAGTTACAAAAAAAGCCTTTCCCACAATTTTAGTGAGAAAGGCTTATCATTTTATACTTAGTTCTTTATTTATTCAAATTTATTATAAAAGAAATCCCTCCCACTTTACTTTCGCTAGCAGAATAATAATGCAGAGTAGAATATTTATAATAAATAAAAACATATCTTTTTTCTTTTGTAATAGCAAAGATAAAGTAATTACTTTAAAACAAAAATAAATTGATAGTATTTATGCGATTTACTCATTTTTTATAGCCACATCCCCATTTTTAGTTTCATTCCTCTATTACTACACACCAATTATCTTATAAGGGATGGATATAAAACAAGATGTCATATAATCAATCATAATACATAAACACCTAATAAAATCCATTAAAACCAGTATATCTTTAATCTATCGCCAGATATTCAAGTCATAAAATAGACTAGATCATCTAATTTCATCCCTATTTTATGGATTAGAATATTCACTAACTATTAAATCGAAATCACCTATCAACCTCTTGCTTTAATCTAAAATATGAACATAGAAAACAATTTTTATAATAAGGAATAGATAGCAATTAAAATATTTAATCGTTATTTGTAATTACACCCAAATAATAGAACATCAGAGTATAATCTTAAAAAACTTTTCCCTTACAATTCAATCTAGATTATGTGGTAAAGAACCAAAGAAAGAGTACTTAGATTTCCCTACTGTCTATGATGGTGTTCGAGGGATGCAATTTATTGAAACTATGGTAGCCTCGG
>JAAYSY010000115.1 GCA_012518235.1 Bacteroidales bacterium | reverse complement strand
TGCTCATGTCCAGGAGTATCAGCAATAATAAACTTTCTTTTATTAGTGGAAAAATAACGGTAGGCTACATCAATAGTTATTCCTTGCTCTCTTTCAGCTTTTAGACCATCTAAAAGTAATGCATAATCTACATGTTCCCCTGCGTTTCCAATTCGCTTACTGTCACGCTCCAATGCAGCTAATTGATCTTCGTATATTTTCTTACTATCGAATAGTAACCGTCCAATTAATGTTGACTTTCCATCATCTACTGATCCAGCAGTTAATAAGCGAAGTAAATCTTTTTGCTCATCCCGATCTAAAAAAGCCTTTATATCTAATTTATTATTCTTCATATTCATTGCTTAAAAATAGCCCTCTCTTTTTTTCTGTTCCATACTAGCATCTTGATCAAAATCTATAACACGAGTGGTGCGTTCACTTTTAGTGGTTGTCATCATTTCTTCTACAATTTTCTCTATTGTATCAGCCTCACTCTCTATTGCCCCCGTCAATGGCCAGCAACCTAAGGTTCGAAATCGGACTTTTCTCATCTCGATTTGATCAACAAAATGCTTCGGTAAACGATCATCATCTGGCATAATCCAATTGCCTTCCATTTTAATTACAGGACGTTCTTTAGCAAAATATAGAGGTACAATAGGAATATTTTCTAACCGAATATATTGCCAAATATCTAATTCAGTCCAATTACTTAAAGGAAAGACACGAATGCTCTCCCCTTTATGCACTCGGGCATTATATATATCCCACAACTCGGGACGTTGATTCTTAGGGTCCCATTGGTGAAACTTATCTCTAAAAGAAAATATACGCTCCTTAGCTCTTGACTTTTCTTCATCGCGACGAGCACCACCAAAAGCCGCATCGAATTTATGCTTATTCAAAGCATCTAGGAGGGCTTTTGTTTTCATTAAATCCGTATGCACTTTACTTCCATGAGAAAATGGTCCTACCCCTTCTTTAAAGGCTTCTTCATTACTTTCTACAATTAAGTTCCAACCATGTTTTTGAGTGTATTTTTCACGGAACTCAATCATCTCTTTAAACTTCCACTTTGAATCAATATGCATTAGAGGAAATGGAACTTTTCCTGGATAAAAAGCCTTCTCTGCTAATCGAACCATCACCGAAGAGTCTTTACCTATACTATATAGCATTACTGGATTTTCAAACTCAGCAGCTACTTCTCGTATAATATGAATGGATTCTGCTTCTAATTCTCTTAAGTGACTTAATTTATAAGTTGACATGTTTGTTATATATTCTTTATTTATTATTCATATTTTAATTTCGGGAGGATTAACTCTAATAGTTTCTCCACGGATTCCTCAACAGACAACTGAGAGGTATCTAAAGATAGTGCAGGATTAATAGGCTTCTCAAAAGGAGCAGATATACCTGTAAAGTGTTTTATTTCACCAGCTCTTGCCTTAGCATATAATCCTTTAACATCTCTTTTCTCACACTCTGCAAGAGGTGTACTAATAAATATCTCATAGAAGTTTTCCGCACCAATAATATCTTCTGCTTGTTGTCTTATTTCATCTGTAGGACTAATAAAAGCAGCAATAGTAATTACACCAGTATCAACAAACAACTTCGATACTTCTGCTATGCGCCGAATATTTTCTTTTCTATCCTCCTCAGAAAAACCCAAGTTACTATTAATCCCTGTTCGTATATTGTCTCCATCTAATACACGACAAAGTAATCCTCGCTTATGCAATTCACGTTCTAAAGCTATTGCTATAGTACTCTTACCCGAACCACTTAATCCTGTAAACCATAGCATTAAACTTCTTTGCTTAAGAAGATGCTCTTTATCCTTTCGACCTAACATACGATCAAAGATAGGATATATATGTTTTTTGTTTTTCATGCTCTATTTATAATTTTATCAAAAAGGCCAAATTAAAGGAACTAGTAATATAGTTACTATAAAAGTCAACAAATTCAAAGGTACCCCTACACGTACAAAGTCTGTGAATTTGTAATGTCCTATCCCTTGTACTATTAAATTTGTTTGATACCCAATTGGTGTCGAGAAACTAGCTGATGCTGCAATGCAAACAACTACAAAAAAAGGCATTGGATTGACTCCTAATTGACTAGAAGCTGACAATGCTAAAGGAAAAGATAATGCTGCCGCCGCATTATTAGTAATTAACTCGGTGATGACATTAGTAAATAAAAATAGTAGAACCAATAAAGCATGAGGACCATACTCTTTACTAATACGTAGCATAAAACCAGCTATCTCATCAGCTAACCCAGAATTCACCATAGCCTTACTAATACCTAAAGCACAGGCAATAGTTATCAATATATCCCATGAAATAAATTTGGTATATTGGCGGGGAGGAAAAAGTTTTGCCCATGCCATAATAACCATAGTAATGGAAGCAAAGAAAAACATATCTAATTGAACTCCCTCAGGTAATTCCTCTTTTATAGCAGGTAGTTCACCTATTGTAGCTCCAGCAACCATAAGTAGAAGTAATAATAACACCAACCATCTTTTTTTACGCTCCGGATAAATAGGTGTATTATCTTTTCCATTCGATAGCAAGATAAAGACAGAAGATTCACCCCAGGTAGGAATAAATGAATCGTCTACTAACAATAACAGAGTATCCCCTTCTTTTAATGGGATATCATTCATTTCAATACCAAATCGATAACCACTTCGTCTTATTTCTTTCACACGGGCTCCGTAATGTCGAACAAAATCAAACTCACTTAAAGTTTTATTAATACCCGG
>JAAYSY010000114.1 GCA_012518235.1 Bacteroidales bacterium | reverse complement strand
TAGAGTTATTCGTTTTAGATTTTATTTTCAAATTAGCAAGAGGATAAAATGCTCTTAATCTATCTGGGTTAATTCTATAATTATCAGCTAATTGATCACTTAATTCATCTGTAAACAAACTAAGCTGTTTAGTGAATCCTAAAACAGAATAAGGGGTATTAAAATCAAAAGAAAAGTCACCAGACTCTATTAAGACTTCAATAAGATTCTCAGTTAATTTTACTCCTCCAGATAAAACAAACGGTTTTTTCATCTCTTTATCAATCAACCCCAATTTCATCAAATTCACTTTATCAATAGTGAAATTGAACTCAGCTATTGGAATAGTAGATGCTAAGTTATATTGCCCATCAGCATTTAATGACAATAAATCATTGCTCCCTCTTAATTGAAGTTTTAATAAAGCCTCATTCCATGTTGCATCTACATTAATTTTAGCTAATTGATGACTACCCAAAACCAACTGATCTACCACTAAGTTTAATCCCCCAACAGCTTTTTTAGACTGTAAATCAAGTCCTTTTCCTTTCAATTCTACCGTGGCCGAAAACAAACCTAATGAGTCTTGAGGCAAAAAATGCTGGAGTTGAAGAGAATCTACAGACAATAAAGCCTCATAATTTTCAGTTTGCTGATTCAATTGACCCTTTAACTTAATATCACCATTACCCTCTTGTAGAGCAAGATTGACTGCATGTTCTACTCCTCTCATTCGCCACTCAGTCAATAAAGAAATGTCGTGTGGAATAAATAAAGATGGGATAGAATCATTAGCCTCATCAAATAAAGAGGTTATAAAATTTAGATCTTCTATTTGAGTTTTAAGATCTATATCTCCAGTACGTCTGTTTTCATCTAACAAATTTAAAAGCTTTCCTTTACCATTAACAGCTACTGCACCAGGCCATGAAATACGCAAAGGATTAATCTGCATTGAACTTAAATTTCCACCTAAACTAAAATTCAAGTTCAAACTACTTTGCGGAAAATCTTTTTGAAACTTTTCAGGAAAACTGGGAACTATAATAAATAGATCTTCAGGTGCTAAAGAAGCTCTTAGTTCAGCTTCAAAGACTCCTTCTTTTGGGTTATCTAAAAACTCCCATAATGAAGAGAAACGTAAATTTAAGTTTGAATAATCAGTTTTAATCAATAAGTTAGGAACAGATATTGAGATAGAGTCCGATTGGAATCGTCCCTGTGTAGAAGCAATATGTAATCCTGACTGCTCTCGCATAGAAATATCTCGTATTACACCATAAAACTCTTTTCCTTGGCTATAAATAGAGTCTAAACCAATATGAATCTCATTGAAAAATAAATTTGAAAAGTCTAAAGTATCAGTTTGATTAATTGATCCTTGTTGATATCTTAAAGAAGTTTCTACTAAATCTAACCGATTAAGTGCATAAATTTGTCGGCCTAAATCTACTGATACATCATCTAATTGAAAATCTCCTACTGAAGCAATGATATGCATACTATCTGTAGGCATGGAAAACTCCACATTCACATTTTCCAACTGACATTTTTTAAGAATAGCTTTCCAAAAAATAGGATTTGAAGCTGTACTATCAGGAACCGATGAAACAGTGTCTACCATGCAAACTTTAAGATCAGTATCTTTAATGTGCAACACATTGACTACAGCCTTTTCATTTTTAAGATCTACACCATGACTCTTAACAAAAAGATAATCCAGTTCACCTAATATGCTTACCCCCTCAATCTTTTGTTGTGTATTAATTGAAATATTTCGAAGGGTTAACTCATTTAGGTCTATTCTACCTCTTAATAAAGGTAATATTTTCACTTGAAGATTTAAACTCTTCATTGAAAACAAAGAATCGGCCTTTTCTTTTACAACTAAATCACTCAGTAAAAGATTAAAAGGATAACGTAAATCGATCCTTCCCAGCTCAATATCCATACCTATAGCATCAGATGCTATGGTGGTAACTTCTCGTTTAAGGTAGTTCTGTAAAGACGGAATGTACAGTGCCATTACCAATACGCCAAAAAGCAAGATTGGTATGACAAAGAAAATTACTATAATTCGTTTTATCCACTTCCGCATACTTAATAGAAGTATTAAATTAATTCCATTATAAATACAACAATCAAAATAGTAATTTTATTTCCATTAAGAAATGATAAAGCAGAGAATATCTCTGCTTTATTTTTTTCGGTAATATAAAACTGATTTTTTGGAGTCTACAAATAGATCCTGAGCTATTCGCTTGCTTTGTTCGGGTGTAACAGCACGATATTTTTGAACACACTGTTCCAATTCTTCAGCATTGCCATTCAACTCATACCAAGCTAAATCATTTGCTAAATTTAAATAGTCTATAAATCTAAAAACTTGATTAGACTCATACTTATTTTTAACCTTTTCCATTTCTTCATTAGATATTGGTTCGTTTTTAAGAATATCTAACTCACTTTGAATCGCTTGCTCTCCCTCTTCAATAGAAACCCCCTCAGATAACTGTCCTACAAACTGAAACATACCCGCATCTCTTGTACCAGAAATATAGGCATCAATCGATGAAAATATTTTTTCATCTTGAGTTAAATGCTGTTTTAATCGACTTGAGGTACCATTAGCTAATACATCAGAAAGCAAATCATAAACCTCATAGTCAGGGTGATTTAGCTCACACATAGGATAAACTAAAAACAAGGCATCAACAGGAACATCACGAACAACCTCTTGACGACGCTCCTCATTTTGAAGAGGCTCTTTAGGAAGTTTGCGTTTTGGAACATCTCTACTGGGAATATCAGCAAACCATTTTTCAGACAAAGCCACTACTTCCTTAAAAGAGATATTACCAGTAACCGATAATATGGCATTATTGGGTGCATAAAACCGATAAAAAAAGTCTTCAACTTCTTCTAAAGTAGCCCGAGCAATATGCTCTAACTTCTTACCAATAGTAGGCCATCTGTAAGGGTGCACTTTGTAAACTAGCTCTCGTATTATATGGCTAACATCTCCATAAGGTTGATTAAGACAACGTTGTTTAAATTCCTCCATAACAACACCCCGCTGAACATCTAGACTTTTAGAATTGAAGTTCAATCCTAACATACGATCAGACTCCAACCAAAAACCAGTCTCTACATTTTGTCTTGGTAGAGTTAAGTAATAATTAGTAATATCACTATTGGTCCATGCATTGTTTTCCCCCCCAGCCAATTGTAATGGAGTATCGAACTCAGGTATGTGAACTGAACCACTAAACATCAAATGTTCAAATAAGTGTGCAAACCCCGTATGATCGGGGTCTTCATCACGCGCCCCGACATCATAAAGCATATTTAATGCTACCATTTTGGTATTAGCATCGGGGCAGTGAACCACTCTTAATCCATTTGATAATCTATACCGATTAATGTTTAACATATTAATTTAAAAGAGTCACTTTTACAATTTTAATATCTTCCTCTGGTCTATCGCTACTATTGGTTTTTTGCTCTTGTATTTTATCAACAACATCTAAACCAGATACAACTTCTCCAAATACAGTGTATTCATTATCTAAGTGCGGTGTTCCCCCAACTGTTGTATACGCCTCTTTTTGCTCTGGAGTGAATTCAAAATCTGGTTGTTCATTAGCCATAGCCTCAGCTTGGGCAATTAACTCATTTTGCAAATCCATTAAACCATCATGATTTTTCTCCATTTGTAGAGCATAAATCTTTTGAAGGTTTTGTTGAGCCAACTTATTAAAAATAATATTCAATTTGTTGCTATTCATTTGTTGTTGCATATCATTCAATGTGGAGTCATTATAGACCTCACCTGTAACAATATAAAACTGACAACCTGATGACTCCTTTTCAGGATTTACTTGATCTGCTTGACGTGCAGCAGAAAGAGCCCCTTTCTTATGAAAGTACTTAGGATATATAAACTCAGCAGGGAGAGTATAACCCACATCACCAGCCCCTAACATCTTATCTTTTGGTGCATTTTTAGATTCAGGATCTCCTGCTTGAATCATGAAATTCTTTATCACTCTGTGAAAAAGTGTTCCATGATAAGTTTCATCTTTCACTAACTTTATGAAGTTATCCCTATGAGCTGGAGTGTCATTATATAATTTAACCACAATATCACCTAAAGTAGTTTCAATTTTAACCTGTTGATCTTTTTGATTTGTCATATCACTTTTTGATTTGTTACCTAACCCACAACTAATAAATGTAAGAGTTAGAATAAATATTAATAGCTTATTTTTCATACGTTATTTTCTCATAAAATAGAACCTAGTGATATCGTTGGTATGACTAGGTCATCTCTACCTTATGACTAGGTCATGTTCATCATCTGCCCTAGTCATATATTCTCTTGTTTTGCGCAAGAATTACAAAAATACAATATTTCAACTCTTTGCTACAAATAATGGTCTTAATAAAACCTATATTTAGAAAAAGAGTTTTCTATATATAGGTCTGCACTTAAAACAAAAGAAGATGTGATTCTACTGTTTCACATCTTCTTTTGTTTTCCATCTTACATCACCGAACAAACTCATACCATAAGTCTCCATCGGGGTAAGGAGCCACTACATCTATTTTTTTATCTGATACGGGATGAATAAAACTAATTCTTCTAGCATGTAGTGAAATTCCTCCACCGGGATTTGACCTAGGAAAACCATATTTTAAGTCTCCTTTAATAGGACATCCTATTTTACTGAGTTGACTTCGTATTTGGTGATGACGACCTGTTTTTAAATCAATCTCTAATAATAGAAAACTCTTGGACTCTCCTTTTAAGGTATAATTCAAAATACCTTTTTTAGAGTTTTTGCGAGGTTCATCGTAAGAATAGCTCTTATTTTTTCGTTTGTTACGAACCAAGTAATGCATTAACTCCCCTTTTATATTGGGGGGTGCATTTTTCACTATAGCTTCATAAGTCTTCTTTACTTTATCTTCTCTAAAAAGCTTATTCATTCGTCCAAGTGCCTTGCTAGTCTTTGCAAATACAACCAAACCACTAACGGGCCTATCTAAACGATGAGTAACACCAACGAAAGCATCACCTGGCTTATTATATTTTACACGCAAATATTCGGCCACTCTTTCTGAAAGCGGCTGATCTCCTGTTTTATCACCTTGAACAATATCTGATGACGACTTATTAATTATAATGAGATGATTATCTTCGTAAACTACATCTAACATCTATTTATATACCTCCTTACATATTCATTCCACCACAGCAACTAATTACCTGACCAGTTACATAAGACGACAAGTCTGAAGCCAAGAATGTAGCCACATTAGCAACATCCTCTGGAGTTCCTCCACGGCGTAATGGGATTTGTTTTGCCCACTCTTTTTTAACATCCTCAGACAGCACATCAGTCATTTCAGTCATAATAAAGCCTGGAGCTATCGCATTAGCACGTACTCCCCTAGAACCTAACTCTTTGCCTATTGACTTAGCTAAACCAATCATACCTGCTTTAGACGCAGAATAGTTAGCTTGTCCTGCATTACCTGACACACCAACTACTGATGCCATATTGATAATACTACCACCTCTTTGACGCATCATAATAGGAGTACAAGCATGAATAAAATTAAATGCAGATTTCAGATTTACATTTATAACTGCATCCCATTGCTCTTCACTCATGCGCATCATTAAACCATCTTTAGTAATTCCAGCATTGTTAACTAAGATATCAATGCTACCAAAATCTTCATGAATAGCTTTTACGACTTCTGCTGTTTCATTAAAATTAGCAGCATTTGAAGCATAACCTTTGCAACGCACCCCTAAAGCAGTAATCTCTTTCTCTGTACTTTTTGCTAATTCATCTATTTTTAAATCTGTAAAAGCAATATTTGCACCTTCTGATGCAAATTTAAGAGCAATTGCCTTACCTATTCCACGCGCAGCACCTGTAATAAGTGCCGTTTTTCCTTTTAATAATCCCATATCGTTTCTTTTAATCTTTATTATTATGAATATCTTTTTTATGTAATGCACCAAAAACAATGTTGGCCACATTATCATTTAGTGTTTCCGAATCCAAATCAGCACCTATGTAACCCCTGATATAAGGAACTTCAATTCCTTTTAGGCAGTAATGAATTAATGCAGAGGTTAACTCTATGTTATCTACATCGAAAACGTCTTGTTCAACACCTTCCTTCAATACCTTCTGAAAGATTTTGAATTCCTCAACATCAAACTTACGACGCACTTTCTCAACACTCCAAATATCTCTGAAGAAGTTGGCTCGAAGGGTCCCATTTCTATAGACTACCTCTTTAACAGCTTCCAGTCGAGTGTATATTAATTCTATGACTTTTTTCTCTGGTGGTATTTTTTTATCACTTACCACCTTCATTTTTTCAATTAAAATATCTAACTCAGTTTCAACAACAGCTAAAAAAAGCTCCTCCTTACTAGCAAAATAAGTATAAAGAGTTCGCCGTCCTTTTTTAGAAGCCTTAGCAATATCATTCATTGTGGTACGCTCAACTCCCTTTCGTGCAAAAAGTTTTCTTGCAGCATCAATCAATTGCTCTCTTGTCTTGGAAGTTGCCATAATTCTACTTATTTATGAGTTGCACATATACTAAATGATTGAGCAAAAATACTTCTTTTCTCTACGGAGACAAAATAAATAGCTTTT